>JAICIM010000362.1 GCA_025928885.1 Ktedonobacteraceae bacterium
CCGACAAGCAAGCCCTCAGCATTTTCCTGCATAGTTGCCCCCTATCTACATACCTACACGCGTACGGTGCTGCCCTCACGACGCGCCCGTTCAGCGGCAAAGACGGTCAGGTGTGTCTCCAACGATTCGAGCGGTCCCGACAGGATCAGGTTGGGATCGCGTTGAGCAACTGCCGCCACAAACGCCTGCATCACGCCATAATCGCCGCCACCATGCCCCGCCATGCCGGTCTCCGGCCCCTCGTCGATAGCAATATCTTCCGTTTTCTCAGTCAGGAAGTCGTAATGCACGATCTTCTCGCCGTTGCCCCGCAGCTCACCGCGCGTCCCAAAGATGATGGTCTCGCGATCTCGCGTCTCGCTGGTGGCGATCATGGTAAACGAAGCCGTCGCACCGTTGTCGTAGAGCAGGTTCACGACCTGATGATCGACGACATCGTTATCGCACTCGTAAACGCAGCGTCCATAGGGGCCATTGCACAACGCATCTAGCACCCCCTGCTCCGAAAAATCCGTCGTGATCACATCCAGCGGCCAGCCATAGTCACCACGATGCAGGCGCTCAAGATAAAAGCGCTTCGCCGAATAGGGGCAATGCGGCTCATAGGCACAATCCAGGCAGCGTTTAGCCTGACCAGCTTCAGCAGGCTTGGCCTCGCGGCGAAAATGTTGTAGCGAACCAAACGAAGAGACCTGCACACAGGGCCGCCCCATGATATAGCGCAACCAATCGATATCGTGACAGGATTTCGCCAGCAGCATAAACGACGATTCGGCCTCGTTGCGCCAGTTGCCACGTACAAACGAGTGGGCATAATGCCAGTAGCCAACCGGCTCTAAATGCTGTATGCTCACAACATCGCCAATTAATCCCGAAGCCACCAGCGCTTTCAGCCGCTGCGTATAACTGGTGTAGCGCATCACATGGCAAACGGCGAAGATATTGCCCTGGGCGACCGCCGCCTCCACAATGCGCCGACAGCTCTCCGGGTCGGGTGCCATCGGCTTTTCCAGCAAAATATCATAGCCCTTCTCGGCAAAGGCCACCGCTGGTTCCAGATGCAATGCATCTTGCACCGCAATAATCACCGCATCGGCAAAGCGCGGGCGTTCCAGCAGTTCACGCCAATCCGCCACCGCATGTTCGGCGGCGATCCCATGCCGCTCCAGCAGGCGATTGCGAAAGTACTCACGCGGCTCCGCAACGCCCACCACCTGTGCCAGATCAGGATGCTCAAGAGCATATTCGCTATAGCGCGATCCCCGACTGCCAGCACCAACGATCAGCAGTTTTACAGGCTGCATAGACTCTTCCTTCTAGCAAGATTATCCATGATCACAATTTACAAAAGTGAGAGATTCCCGGTTCACGCTATCCCTTCAAACCGGTGATAGCGATACCTTCCACAAAGTAGCGTTGCAGGGTGATAAAGATCACGAGCATCGGCCAGACCGCCATTACCGCACCGGCCATCAAGATGGGAAAATTCGCCAGATGCTCGCCCTGAAGCGAGGCCAACCCCACCGAGAGCGTCATCTTCTCCACTGAGTCGTTGACAACCAGCGGCCACATCAGATCATTCCAGGACCACAGCACCACAAAAATCGAGAGCGCAATCAGCGCGGGCCGGGCCAGTGGTAATATCAATTGCCAGTAAATCTGAAAGTGGTTCGCGCCATCGATCCGCGCCGCCTCATCCAGTTCTTTGGGAATGGTCAGGAAAAACTGGCGCAACAGGAAAGTGCCAAAGGCGCTGAAGAGGCCAGGAACAATCAACGCCTGCAACGAATTGAGCCAGCCCAGATCCTTCATGATTAAATATTGTGGCAGCAGCAGCAGATAGGTCGGGATCATCAGAGCAGAGAGGGCTATCACAAACAACGCATCACGCCCCGGGAACTCGATCCGTGCAAACGCATAGGCCGCCAGCGAACAGAATACCAGCTGCCCCAGCGTGCGACCTGCCGCCATCAAAATAGTATTGATATAAAACTGAAGGAATGGCAACGTCGCCAGCACCGCTGAATAGTTGCCCCACTGCGCATTGGCCGGAATAATGATCGGCGGCACGTGGGTCGATTCGCCCAGCGTCTTGAGCGAGGTAAGCAGCATCCACAGGAACGGCACAATAAAAGCCAGCGATCCCAGAATCAGCACGATATGGCTCAGCAGCGGCCCGACCGCGACAGAGCGTTTCGTGGCGGTATCTTGCATCAGAAGACCTCCTATGAATAATGCACCCAGCGCCTTTGCAGGCGAAACTGTACCAGCGTAATCAGCAGAATAATCACAAAGAGCAAGACCGCAATTGTAGCCGCGTACCCCTTATCGTTGGTAATAAACGCGTATTGGTAGAATAGATATACGATCGTTTTAGTGGCATCGATTGCGGGACTGTTCGGCCCGGTCATCAGGAAGATCAGGTCAAAGACCTGGAAGGCTCCTATCAGCGACGTGACCAGGGCAAAGAAAATCGTCGGGCTGAGCAGCGGGAGGGTAATGCGAAAGAAGCGCGGGAGCGTTCCAGCCCCGTCGATAGCGGCTGCCTCATAATAGACCTTTGGAATGCCCTGCAAACCGGCCAGAAACAAAATCATATTGCTGCCGATCGCTCCCCAGATTGCGACAAGAATGATCGAATAGAGCGCAATCGCCGAATCGGAGATCCAGCGCGGCCCATGCAGACCAAACAGGCTCAAAAGATAATTGATCAGGCCATAATCCCCGTTGTAGAGCCAGCGCCACACCATCGCAATTGCCGCTGGCATCGTGACGGCAGGCAAATAATAGAGCGTGCGATAGATCCCCACGCCGCGAATTTTCTGATTGAGCAGAACCGCCGCCAGAATTGCCAGAATCAGGCTGCCAGGAACCGAGAGCAGGATGTAGACCACCGTATTCAGGAGCGCCCGCCCAAGATCGGGATCATGCAACAGGCGTTCATAGTTGGTCAGGCCGGTCCATGTATATTTGCCAAAGGCTCCCCATTTGGTAAAGCTAAAATAGAAGGTCTGGACGACAGGCCAGAGATAGAAGATAAACAGGCCGATCATCAAGGGCGCAATCATGACATACCCGCTGAGGATATCTTTCCAGGCGATATGGCGGCCACGCCTGACCCTGACCTCTTTCACCCCCTTGCGCCGCTCTTCAGCAAGCTCGATTCCTGCCGTTTTCACAAGGCACCTCCACAGGTTAATCAGGACCACTCAGAAATTGTCTACCTGAGTGATCCTTACTTGACCTACTTCTGTTCGTCCGCCAGAAGTTGATTCATTTTTTGTGCAACCGCCTTCGATCCCGCCTCCGCGCTCTGCTGACCTGACCAGGCTGGAATGAACAGTTTCATCATAGCATCGTTCCAGGCAGCAGTGTTTTTAGAGACCGGATACGGCTTGGCATATGCCAGTTCGTCGATAAACACCTGGAGATGGAAGTTCGGCGTGGACTTCACCCAGCTGTCCTGCGTCCCGGTATAGGCGGGAATGACAGTGCCGGTTTTGGCCTGAATATCTGCTGCCTCTTTCGATCCCAGGAACTTGACGAACTCCCATGCCTCTTTCGGATTCTTGGTGTTGGCAGAGATCACGTTGCCCAGCCCGTGAATGACGGTGGCACGCTCTTTCCCCTGGGGCAGCACCGCTACATCAACCTTATCTTTGGTGTACTCGTTCTGCGCAAACTCTGTGGCGGTCCAGGAGCCACCATACAACATAGCGATCTTGCCAGACTCAAACATGCTCTCGGGCGTTGTATCGGTCATCTGTGCCAGCGTGGGAGAGGATTTATCCTGGATCAGATCGGTCCAGAACTGAATGCCACCGATCGCTTCCGGCTTGTCCAGGCCTGACGATTTTTTATCGTCCGCAATCACATACCCGCCGTTCTGTGGAATGGTATTGTAAAACCCTGTCTGATCGCGGAGAGGCGCGGCAACACCCCAGACCCCTTTCGACGTATTGGTCAGTTTCTTGGCCGCATCGCGCAACGTCTGCCAGTTCCAGGTTGCATCGGGATACTTCACGCCAGCGGCATCGAAGAGCTGCTTGTTGTACCACAGGCCAACGGTGTCGAAGTCCTTTGGCAGCGCATAATGCTTGCCGTTGACGGTGTAAAGCGCAACCAGCGCATCGGGATAGTTTTTGAGATCAACCTTGTCCGCGCTGATCTGATCGTCGATTGGCATCAGCACATCGTTGGAGGCATATTTCACGATGTTCGGCCCATTCATCCAGAACACATCGCCAGCGCTGCCACCAGTCACGGCAGTCTCCAACTTGGTCCAATACTGATCGTATGGCGTGACATCCACCTTGACATCGATATTGGCGTGGCTCTTTTTAAACTCAGTGATGATCTGGTTCATGGCTGGCACCTGATTCTGGTCCCAGATCATATACCTGAGCGTAACAGGCTGGTTGCTACCCGACGACGATGTGGCGTTTCCCCCTCCTCCGCACGCACTCAGCAGGACCGCAAATACCATGCAGAGACAGCCCAGGGTCCAGAGCTTTTTCATCTTCCCTCTCCTTGACTTAAAATAAATGACGATAGAAATAAAAGAAATAATACGTGCAAAGGCGCAAAATATCCTGGACAAATCCAGTCTGCAAAGCACGTACTCTATCCACATGTAACGGTATCAACGACAACAGAGGGACATAATGCAATCACAAACGATCAAAAATAATCACTCTATTGATCGTTTGTGATTATTACCTTGCGGAAGATATAACATTTTTCAGCTTGCCTGTCAAGACACATGCACTACTTCAGCAAAAACTCTGGATACTATGACCTTGACAACGCCAGTTGCAGGGGCTATTATCGGAAATAACGAAAGCAAACAATCAAAATCGATCAAATGAGGGCTTATGCAATTGACAGTTGAGCGGCTACAACAAATCGAACTCTTTATCAAAGAGCATCAGCATGCACGCGTTACCGAACTCAGCGAGCATTTCGGTGTCAGCGAGCCGACGATCAGACGCGATCTTCAGAAGCTGGAGGCGATGGGGAGAATCCAGCGCGAACACGGTGGGGCCATCGCGTTGGCCCAGGCTACGCCGGAGCCACCGATTCTCCACCGGATGACCGAAAGCAAAGAGGAAAAGTGCCGCATCGGCGAGGCCACCGCTCGTCTGATCAACGATGGAGAGACGATCTTCCTGGGATCAGGCACCACCACCCAGGAAGTTGCACACTATCTCGACACCAGGAAGAACCTGACCGTCATCACCAACGCCCTCAATATCGCCAATCAGCTCGCAGGCAATCCCGATATCAACCTCATCATTACCGGCGGCATCCTGCGCCACTCCGAGTTCTCAATGATCGGTCATATCGTGGAACAAACGCTCAAAGAGCTACGAGCAGATAAAGTCATCGTTTCGATGCGTGCCGTCAGCATCACTGAGGGGATGACCAATGCCGATCCGCTGGAGACGATGACGGATCGCGTCATTATCCAGTTCGCCCGCGAGGTTATTCTGGTTGCCGACCACACCAAGTTTGATAAGGCCGCAACCGGCTTCGTCGCCCCTATTACGGCGGTCCATAAGATTGTGACCGACGATCAAACTCCGGCGCATATCGTCCAACAATTGCGCGAGATGAATATTGAGGTGATCCAGGCTTAGTGAACGAACATATGAGTATCAGGGGGGAAAAAAGATGCATCTGGGGCTGCAATCGATGTTTTTTAAATATGCCTGGAGCCATTCATCCTGGCAACAGCACACGGAGGCGACCGCTACCAAACAGCTAGACCTGATCTGTTGTCGCCGCGATAGCGCCGCCTTGCAGGCCGTTGTCTGCTCCGACGAACCTTTTGTCCTGACCGTCAACAGCGATCCCTTTTTCTGGAAAGCTGGCTCGGTTCCAATCGGTCGCGTAGAGGTCGTTCTCGATGCTGCCATTCCCGTGCAGGTTCAATTGGTCGGCCTGATCCCCGATGATTATGACACCCCCACATCCGATATCTTGCTCGATCAAACTCATATCTACGTCGAAAGCCAGCGACTCCAACAGGTCTGGATTGAATGTGCCACAGCGGAAGATGTGACGCCAGGGATCTATCATGGCTGCGTTCGGCTCTACACCCATAGCCTCTTTGAGGATGAGCAGTTGCAAGCAGAATGCCGCTTCACGCTCACAGTGAAAGAACCGGTCATGCCTCGCCCTGAAGAGTATCGTTTCTTTCTCAATCTCTGGCAACATCACTCCAACATTGCCCGAAAATATCAGGTTGCCCTCTGGTCAGATGAACATTTCAGCATTCTCGAACAGTATATGCGCAGCCTGTCCGAGTTGGGACAAAAGACTGCCACACTGATTGTCTCTGAAATCCCCTGGTCCGGTCAGCGCAGCTTCTATGATCGCGAACCGTCAGACCTGTTTGAATACAATATGGTCGGGATCACGAAAACTCAGGATGGGCATTTCGTGTATGACTTCACAACGCTTGATCGCTACATTGCGCTGGCTGAAACATACGGCATGGCACAGGAAATCGAGGTGTTGGGCCTGATCAACATCTGGCAGGCTCCCGACGCTGGCTACGGCCCTATCATCGCAGGCGACCCGGACGCGATCCGTTTGCGCTACTATGACGCAACGACACGTACATACAAGTTCATGCGCGAACGTGCAGAGCTAGACGCCTACATTCACGCCCTGGAAACTCACATTCTCGCAAAGGGCTGGATCGAGCGCGTTCGTGTGACAGCCGACGAGCCAGCCGACTTCGCCCTCTTCCAGGAGCAGTGGGAACATATCCAACAGGTCGCGCCCTCATTGAGACTCAAAGTTGCCATCAATCATGCTGAATTTATCGAGCGCGGTGTAACTGGTATGTATGATGCCGTCCCCGACTTTGCCTGTGCAACCGGGCAACATCAAAAATTGATGACGACACGTTCGCAGCTGCCGGGCAAGCTATTCTATTACGTCTGCTGCACTCCCCGCTATCCCAACACGTTTATCGAGTCGCCCGCGCTTGAATGCCGCCTGCTGCCCTGGCTGGTTGAGAAGCTGCATCTTGATGGCTTCTTGCGCTGGGCCTATACCGCCTGGCCCGATCAGCCCCTTACAAAAATCAGCTACCGATCAACAAGCTGGCCCGCTGGCGATATGTGCTTTGTCTACCCCGGTGCTCGTGGCAAGCCGCTGCTGTCCCTGCGCTACAAATGGCTCCAACGTGGCATCAAAGACTACGAACTGATGCAAATTGCCAAACAAGCAGGTAGAGCAGCCTGGGTTGAACAACTGCTAGAACGTGTCTTTCTCTTCCAGGATGCGACCACTATTCGCGCCGATACCCCAGCCGACAAGCTGTTTAGCTACCGGC
>JAICIM010000359.1 GCA_025928885.1 Ktedonobacteraceae bacterium
CGCGCGACTTTATCGCGCCTGTGCGAAGATGCGCGATAAAGTCGCGCGGCTACGACCTCTTGTGTTCACGATTACATGCACAACCAGCGAGGAGCAAAGCTATGTTAGAGAGACGCATTGAGGAGGCAGCATTGAATAGCTGGCCGGCCTTGCAACAGGTGTTATTTGATGGCTGGGTTATGCAATTTGCCAATGGATATACGAAACGCGCAAATTCGGTCACACCCGTCTATCCTTCACATTTGCCTGCTCAGGAGAAGATCGCCTTTTGCGAACAGCGCTATCGAGAGCGGCACCAGCCAACCATCTTTCGCCTCCCCTCATTCTCTGACGAGGCCCGCGTGCTTGACGAGCTGCTAGAGCAACGCGCATATCGCTTCAAAGATCTCACCCTGGTACTCTCAAGCACGCTTCCAACCAGATTCACCACCAATGACAGGCTACGCAATGCCGCGTTTCAGGCTCAGTCATTGGATGAGTGGCACACATGTTATAAGAGCCTGGACATCGCTAATGGAGAAGACCAGGCTTTTCACCGCGCTATTTTGCAACATATTGTTCCTCAATCGCTCTTTGCCGTTTATTATGAGCAAGATACGCCTGTTGCCTGTGGCGTTGGAGTGTTGGAACACGAGATCTTTGGCCTCTTTGATATCGTGACCCATCCGGCACTGCGCAGAAAAGGCTACGGCACCCAACTGATCAGCGGGATGCTCAACTGGGCCAGCGAACGGGGAGCGAATCGAGCCTATCTACAGGTAGTTAACTCCAATCAGGAGGCGCTTGGTCTGTATGCTAAGTTTGGCTTTCAGGAGAGTTATCACTACTGGTATCGCATCCAAACAACAGCAGGATAACCAGCGTCAGCAACGGAGGGCCAACGGTCGTCAGGCAGATGAGGCCCTCCCAATCACCAATGGGTGGGAAACCACGAAAGAGGTAGATACAAAATGCCGATGCGGAGAATGCCAGCGCTGCACCGATTACAGCACGACCCAAACGATCACGCATCGGCAGGCTAGCAGCAGCTAATCCCACCAGCCAGGTCACGTACCAGGGAAAAAACCAGGGCGTCACCAGTAACAACGCTCCCAGGACCGCAAGCGTCGCCAGCATCAACGTCCTGGCGGTTGGCACCTTCCAGATCCAGACAATCCCACCAATCATAGTGACCACCAGGGCAACCAGAGCAATATTTTGCCAGACTTTATACTGACTGAAGAAGAGCAGCGGCGTCTCCCGCCAACCAGGATTGGCCGCACCATGCCAGCGAATCCAGTTGAGGATAGCCGACAGGATTGAGCCATAGGCTGAGTTTGCGGAAGGCGGATTCGTAAAACTGACGATGATTGTATGAGGACTCTGCCCGATCCAGAATGGAATATACAGTACCAGCGCACATCCTGCACAGATGGCACCACTTAACACAACCGTGCGGATCGCCGCCCGCCACTGAAGCGCTACCTTCCCAACTGCATCGCGCACGGCATACAAGGTCTTGCGTCCCAACAGCACAAGGAATAGCACGGCGAGCGGTGCCGCAGTAAACTTGATCAGGGCAGCCAGCGTAAAGCAGAGCAGCGATGGTAAAGAAGTGCGTACAACTGATGTATGACCTACCTGTTCTCTCCGCACCCAACATAGAATACCTGCCAGCATCAGCGTGGCCATCGCGGTATCCATATGAGCGCCCAGACTGCTCTCCAGCAAGGCCAGCGGATTCCAGGCGTAGAGGAGCGTTCCCAGCACTATCGTCCGCTCAGAGCGCCCGGATGCACGTAAGATCATAGTGACCAGCACGATATTGAGCACATGCGCTCCCAGGCCAAGCAGGCGATAAAAGAGGATATAGGTCAGTGGTTGCTCTCGTGCCACCCAGGAACCAAGCATACTGATAATGAGCCAGACAGGACCATAGGCGGCAGGGGCATTATTCCAATCGTCGAGACGCGTAAAAGGATCGTGCGGGTGAGTTGCAAGCGTCACGAAATATGGATTTTCGTGATAGACCGTGAGCAGGCGTCCGTAGCCAGCATAGACAAACGCATCATGCGAGAGCATCGACGGCGTGAAGACGAGTGCTAACCCGACAATCACCGTCGCCAACCAGATCCAGCGCATGATATGAGGGTAGCGCTTACGAATAGTATGCTCAGGAGAGCTATGGATGTACCACGCGCTCATGGCATAGATCACAAATGCCAGGACGACCAGCGCGAGGAAAAGCAGGAGATGGGTAGAGAGCTGCGATTGGCGAGTGTTAGCAACCAGATGTAAATCGAGCGGGAGCCACGTACCGATTGCCAGCAACCACGTGCTGAAAGGAAGCGAGCCAAAATAATCGACGCCAGCCAGCCGATTGAGAGGTGCAAGGCTCACCAGAATACAGGCAACAAACGCAATAGCACAGCACAGCAGGTTGCTTGCCGCTCGGCCATCGCTCCCTCTCTCCTCATGCTCAGTATGTGGCAGCTTTTTATCTTCCAACACCCTTTTCACCGTTACTCTCTCCTATATCATCCAGCGATTCATCACAAAAAGTAGGCTCAACGTTGCCAGAAGCATCACCCCCATTATTTGCAACGCCTGATGGAGTCGTGGACGCCGCTCCCCTATTTGCGCCAGCGTGATCAAGGCCGGGAACATGATCAGTATATAGCGCTGGCTTGTGGCAAGGGGATCATGCCGATCCAGGCCAGACAGCAGCAACATGCTCAATAACAACACAATATTCCAGAGGCTATAGCTGATGCGCAACCTGGACCAGCCCATGAGCGTCAATGCGAGAAAAACGAGTATGGCACTAAGATTTAGAAGAACGCGCACCTGATAAAAAGAGCCAAACGGCTGCTGCCAGAATAGCTCAACGCAGGCTTGCCAGAGTTCCTGCCAGGGCCAGGAGAGAGGCTGCGCCGTCAGGAAGGCGAACGGATCGCTAACAATTTGCCTGCAATACAGGCTATAAAGAGCGGTGCCGATGGGCAGCAGCACAACTGGCGGCAAGGCCAGCCACAACTTCGCGCTTTCACGTCTCAACCACAGCTCATAAAGATAGGGAAAGATCAGCAATATACCTACAATATCGGTAAGCGCCGCACCACAACCAAGCAACCCCGCCAGCCACCAGCTCTGCCGACGAAGAGCCAGCAAAACGCCAGCACTTAATAGCAGCAACAGCGCCTCATGAGATGCTGTAAAAAAGATAAAGGTTGTTGGGAAGATGCAGAGATAGAACAAAGTATGCTGTGCAACCGCTTCGCCCGCGCTCTCAACCACTAATTGATAGAGCACAAACAGCGCACCCAACAGAGCGAGGTTGCTGATCAACATACCAGCAAATAAATAGCTCCAATCACCATTGCCAAGCAGATGTGCCAGCGCGGTTACGAGCAACGGAAAAAGCGGAAAGAGAGCTGTATCTGACGGTGTTTGATAGCCAGTGTGAGCAATTTGGAGATAGTGCGATACCATCCCATGATCCCAGGAGGTAAAGAAAGCAGCATCGACGGGGGCGCTCGAATATTGCTCGGCGGTCAGCAAAATATAGCCGAAATACGTGACCAGCAACAGCAACAGGCGCGTCACGAGAAACAGGATCACGATATTACGAATGGGGGCGCGTTTCATGATTCTTTCGCCTCTGGAAACCTCGTGCCTTCAGGCCGAGGAGGGAAGAGGCGCTTCTTTCTTTCAACTAAGACACTAGAAGATCTCTTCACCAACCGGAGTTTCTTATGACTAGCACTGGCATGAATACTCGTTCCTTCCTGGGATTTTTCCAACTTGTTCTCGATCCGGGTATGCTTCGTAATGTATCCGTACGTGAGCTTGACCGCTGGGAAGATCTTCTTCACTCTCTCATAGATCCTCCAACGAATCATCCCCATCTGGGTGGGATCTCGAAAGCTGTTGGTTTTTCGTTTGATCTTTCCCTCCTGGTGTGTTTCGTGAATCAACGTATGACACGTTTCACACAGCGTCATCAGGTTATCTGGGCTATCCCCTCCTGTTTTCCGGGATTCAATGTGATGAACATTCAGAATGGGATCTTTGGATTTTCCCTTGCACCATTGGCATAAATACCTATCCCTAAAAAGAACATACTCCCTGGTATTCCAGAAGCCCAATTGCGGCCCCTCCTGATACTCTTTGCCAGCAATCTCCGGGTTTTTGATCTTCTGAATATCAAATTGGGCCACCTCAATGGTGATGTTGCTGATCGGTAAGAGTTTCTGGAGCTTTTCTATCACCTTGAGATGCACTTCGATCTTGTGTTGGACAGAAGGGGCTAACCAGCCTTTGGGCTTTTTCCTGTTTTGGAATCTCGCCTTGCGGTATCTGGTCTTTCGGTTCCTTCTGTCCCGCCTATTCTGCCTTCTTGTTGCCAAAAGATCCTGGATATCGGTTCGTTGCTGTACTTCTGCCTCGAATAGGGTCTTCTTTTCCGTCGTAGCTGACACCCCGATATGTTTGGTTCCTGCATCGATTCCCAGAGATACCTCCTGTTTATACCCCGAACTGCCATAGAGCAATTGCAAAGTAAAAGGTTCTCTGTTCATGACCTTTGCTTTCCCTTCTTTCAGCAATACTCTTGCTTTTCTGGGTGAACAGGGCATTAAAGGGTCTCCGTATTGATTGACAATGTAAACGAACAAGACGTTTACCATCCTTTCACAGACGTTGGGTACTCTTCGTCAAAGTTTGGAGAGCTTTTTGCGTTGGCAACACTGTTCGTCCCCTTCAAACTGTTTAATCGCCAACGATAGAGCTACAAGCTAGAGCGAGCACTCGTAGGTATCATGACTCCCCAAACGTAGCTTTTGCTGAGACTAGTCAATCCAGGCTTGAGAAAAGCCTCCTCCTTCAGGAGGGGGGTCTTGACAGTCATCATCCCTACACAATCCAGCGATTCATCAAGAACGCTATCCCTAACACGGCCTGCAACGCCAGAAAGAGCAGGACCAGACTCTGATGGAGGCGCGGGCGTGGCATACTTAACGCCGCCAGCGTAAAGAAGGCTGGAAACATCTCCAGCACAAAACGCTGATTGGACAGCAAGATATCGGGCTTGTCCAGCGCGGGATAGAGCAGGATATAAACCAGAAAACAGGCCAGCCAGAGCGTATAGCCGAAGGGCAGCCTCCGCCATCCAGCGATCACCAGAGCGATAAAGCCCAGCGTCGCGCTGAGATCCAGCAAGAGATGCGCTTGATTCGCCGAACCGAACGGTTGTGGTTGATAGAAAAACAGCGCCGAAATTGCCTGCCAGATACCCATCCACGGCAGCGACAGATAGCGTCCCGAATGCTGCTGTACATGGACAAACGCCAGAAAATCTCCGACCGTATACCAGCAATACAAGCAATAGAGGAGCATCCCGGCTGGTATGAGAGCTATCGGGACTATTGCCAGGAGGGCGATTTTGCGAGAGACCAGGAGCTGCGTACGTGCGCTCCATAGCTCCCAGAGATAGGGAACGATTAGCAATATGCCCGTTACGCGGGTGAGCGAGGCAAGCAGGCCAAACAGGCCAGCCAGCCACCAGCGTTGGCGCTGCATAGCCAGAAAAGCGCCCGTTACCCATAGGAGGAGCAGCGATTCGTTGTAGGCGGCGAAAAAGAAGAAGGCCGTTGGAAAGATGCACCAGTAGAGCAGGGTACGCCGGGCCACCTGATCGCCAAAGGCATCGCAGGCCAGCCGATACGTCAGCACCATCGCACCAAACAGGGCGGCATTGCTGATCACCATGCCAACCGCCAGATAGCTCCAATCGCCCAGCACGCGCCCGATGCCGCCAATCAGCAAAGGAAAGAGCGGGAAGAAGGCCAGATCAACGCGCTGCTCGTAGCCATACTGCCCAATCCGCACATAGTTGAGGGCATCCCAGCGGTTCCAGCTCGTCAGCAACGCCACACTATCCACAGGCACGCTGCTCTGACCGGGAACCGTGAAGAGCGTATACGCGACATAGGTAATGGCAACCAGCGCCAAACGCGTAATGAGAAAGAGCCAGAAAATGTCTCGTATCGGTATAGCTTTAAAAAACGATGCACATCGTTGCAGCAATGAGCGCCTCCGTCTGGTCTATATATATCATGATGAATGACGGACATGGAGCGGGCAGAGCCACAAAATATGACCGCCGCTCCATCCGACAAACAATCTCACGAGCCTGTTTCGGTCGCTGATGCTTGCCTTACAAAAGCAGGACGACGTGAAACGACATAGAACAGGAGCACGAGAAAGATAGAAAACAGGGCATTGCGCACAAAAACAGTGAGATAAAAATCTGGCAGATAGGGTCCGAAGGGAAAGTTCGAGCGTTCATAGAGGAACGGATAGATCAATGTCGTGACGAGACTGATGCTGCCCCAACCGATCAGCCATCTCCTCTCGCCCCGACTGACATAAGCGATGATAGGCGCGATCCAGATCAGATATTGTGCGCTAAAGACCTTGCCAGTATAGATGATGACCAGTAAGATCAACAGCGACGACAGCGCCAGCGTGATTTTGCCGCGCCATTGCAACCAGAGCGTGTAGAGCAGACCAGCCACAAGTAGTAGCGTGCCGCCTGCCGCCACCAGCGGCGACAACGGGCTGAACATATTGCGCGATCCGAAGCTAAAGCCGAACGTCAGCGGATAGCCGCCCAGGGTATGAGCAAGCCAGAGCAGCGACGACGAAACGGATTCCACCTGAATCGGTCTATTGCCAAAATAGCTCAACGGTGCCAACGTCCCAGCCACGCTCAACAACAACGAGACAACCGTCACACCAACGCAGAGCACGAGAAACAGGCCCGGAGCAAGCCAGCGCCGCCATGCGAACCATTTGCCTGTATATTGCCGCTGCTGAGCGATCAGAAAGGCCGGCACTAGCAAAACGGGATAGATTTTTGCCAGCGCCGCCAATGCCAGCAGTGCAAAGGCATAGTTCCAACGTGCTCGTTCGGCACAGAGCAGCGCACACAACGTCAACGCCGCCGGGAACAGATCAAAGCGCCCCAACGCCGTTCCCCAGCCACCGGCAAGCAGCAACAGCAGAAAAGCCCCGGCAGTCCAGCGGCCAGCAAAGTGCAGTAACACCAGATAGATCGTTGCCAGCAGCACCAGCATCACCACGGCGAACGCGAGTTGATAATAGATGGGGGGAGCGAGGCCAGCCAGACTAAACGGTACCATCACAATCAATGGATACTCGCTTGGCAGGGCATGCAATGGCTGCGCGGGCGATTGTGCCGCAATCAGATCGGTCAGCCATGCCGGCGCACCCATCGTCGTCAACTTTTTGAGAATCGCGACTGAAGAGAGAAGCGGCGTTGTCGCGGATGGATGCGTAATAAACGCGCATTGCTGTGCTGGCA
>JAICIM010000478.1 GCA_025928885.1 Ktedonobacteraceae bacterium
CACTTGCCAAAATTCTTTCCTCACTTTTCGTTATGCTGATTGCAGCATCTTGCCACGCCCGACTAAAAAAGCGCTGAACGTTGCTGAATTTTGGCTGAATTGAGGAAGGGTGCGTTTATTTTTGCAGGTGGGTGCGTTCCCAGGTGAAGAGGCGTTTGAGGATGATACGCAGGGCGAAGATAGCGACGAACATCAGGATCTGTTGCCAGGTGTGCAGCTCTATCGTTTTGATCAGCGTTCCAGCAAGCTTGAAGCTAAGGCCAATAATCGCGCCATCCGCGACGAGCAGACGAGCGGTAATGATGTTTCTTGTACGCACGAGCACCACCAGCGCCGTCAGCATATAGGCACAGATGAGCAGTGCGCCGATGAACTCGATGATCGTGGCAAGGAGGGAGAAGGGATCAGCGAAGGGCATGTTCGCTGTCCCTGGGTTCTGCATTCGTTCCTGCGGCTGGCGTGGCAGGTGGCGCATGGGGCGCTGTTTCGGGGTTGCGTACCGCTGCACGGTCGATCTCTTGCTGTAAGAAGTAGTTGAGCAACGTCCGAATCGTAGCGATTGCGGCAAGTTGCCCAATCTCCGTCCAGGTCGGAGCAATGGCGGTGCGCAGGATATCGGCGCCCAGTTCGAATTCCAGTGCCAGCGCCAGCCAGCGACCCAGACGTAGACGAATCGCCTCCGTTTTGGGTTCCTGTGAGGTGGTGCTTCCGCCTCTGGCAAAGAGCAGGAGCGCTCGCAGTGTTGCCTGTAATGCGGCAAAGGCAATCAGCAACCCCGCAATTCCTTCGACGCCCGACGCCAGATATTGCGTCCAGAGTTTCAAGAGTGATTCCAAAAAAGCGCTCCTTTTCCATTCCTACATGTTACTTATTTGTCTCCGGTTCATCCACAACCTGAATTTTATCTTCGTCCGCAGTCCCTTTATCGGCCTTGACCTCATCAACTTGCCAGCATGAGTGATCGCCTTCGCGCCAGAAATGCATGCTGATGGTGCAGGGTCCGACGCGCAGATGCTGTATTTCGATATCGGGTAGCCAACCTGGAAGCGTAGGGTGAACATAGAGCTGCTTATGAGGGGCATCGGCACGCAGACCGAGGATCGTGCGCAGCATATGGAAGATGCTGCCCGTCGCCCAGGCTTGCGGAATATTGGCCCCGGCAGGATAGAGGATCGGGAAGTCAATCTCGCCATCGCGCTGAACGCCTGCAAAGACCTCTGGAGGACGATAGCCTTCGAAGCGCTCGATGGCGTCAAAGATGCCGCGAATGACCTGGTTGGACTCATCGATTAAGCCGTAGCGCTTGAAGCCAGCGGCGATGATCCCGTTATCCTGCGGCCAGATGGAGCCACGCTGATAGGAGAGCGGATTGTAGGCGCGATTCTTCCTTGAAAGAGTGCGAATGCCCCAGCCGCTCCACATATCATCTTGCAGGAGCCGTTTCGCCGTGCGACTGGCCTTATCTTTATCCGCAATGCCGCTCCACAAACATTGCCCGGCGTTTGAGCTAATAGAGGTAATTTGCTTTTTGTCTGGATCAAGTCCGAAGGCGTAGCAACCCTCATTCTCCATCCAGAAGCGTTCGTTGAATTTCTGCTTCAGCGTCTCGGCCTTTTGCTGCAACGTTTTTGCCTGCTTCTGATCGCCCAGCACGTCGAAGGCTTCGGCCATGCGTGTCCAGGCGTCGTAGACGTAGCCCTGTAGCTCACAGAGACCCTTTGGCTGCTTCACCGGCTTTCCATCTGCATAAACCACAGCCTCAGTCGCGTCTTTCCATCCCAAATTATTGTAATGGTAGGAGGAGTAGCTTTTGTACTCTTGAAAGCCATCGCCATCCAGATCGCCGGATTGGTCAATCCAGGTCAGGCACTTCTCGACCACATCTCGATAGTCTTTGAGAAGCGTTACGTCGCCGGTCCAGCGATAGGTTTCGGAGAGGACGATCAGGTAGAGGATGGTTGCATCGGCGGTGCCATAAAAGGGTGTGAAGGGGATCTGGTGGAAGTGGGCAAGTTCGCCGGAGCGCATCTCGTGCAAAATCTTGCCGGGCTGGGCCTCGCGCCAATCGTCGCGCTCGGTGGCCTGATGCTCAGCCAGGCGCTTGAGTGCGCCACGAGCGAAGCCTGCGGCGACCGCCATATTTTGAAACGAGGCGGTGAGGCTGTCGCGTCCAAAGAGCGTCACAAACCAGGGAACACCGGCAGCTGGCACCCAGGCATCGGCGGAGACATCCATATCGTAGATGCGCAGCGCTCCCATATCCTCTACAGCCTGTCGATACATGCGATAGACGTTATTATTCGATGAATAGAGCTTCGTGCATTGTTCCTGCCAGTGTGCCTGCCGTTCGTCCACATCGCTGCTCGGCTCCTGTCCAGGCGCGGGCGTGGCTCCTGATGAGGACGTTCCCTGCTGTTTGTGGCGACAGGAGCCAGGGCCGGGACGTTTGATCTGCTGTCCGTGTTCGAGCAACATATCACAGCAGGTATGCCAGCGCTGGTTGGGGTCCAGATCGATCTCGAAAAAGATGCGTCCATTGGCGTAACCAACGGGAACGTCGCTGATCACAGCGTAGGTGATGGCACGATGAAAGTCCTTGTCGTCGTAGGATGTGCGCACCTGCCGATGCTTTTCATCCCATTCGGTCTTTTCTTTGCCACGTTGAATAATGTTGCCGGACTTGACCTCAAAGATGTCCGCGAAGTCGCTACGCAGCGCTATCTCAAGGAGGAAGCGTACATGTTTCCCGCTATAGTTGGCAACATCGATCTCTTCGTGAATGCCTTCGCTCACGACGCGGTTGATGGTGACGCGAATGGTCTGAGCATCGATGACGCCGCCCTGCGTATTGATGATGTCGTTGGTCAGGTGGAAGCGTGAGGCGTAGAAGCTGAGCTGGCTGGAATTGATTGCAGACAGCGGCGTGCGGTTGATATAGATGCGATAATAGCTCAGAAAGCGGGTATCCATTGCATAGACGCCCTGGGCGGTGCTGGGATTGATTTCGCCTCGTCGATCCGTGACCATAAAGGTTCTACCCTGGCTGACAGTGATAGTTGGCGGACCTACTTTAATTTCAATGGGCATATGAACTTCTCCTTCATGCTGCGCTTTCCACATAGTTGATTTGTTATCTTCTGCTTTACGCTTTCACAGTGTTGAGCCGAATTTTATGACGGCGTGTGTCCCTTCTCTTCTGGCACGATTACCCGTGTGCCGCGCTGGAACGTGAAGTAGGTCCAGGCGTACTGGATAAACACGAGCAGACGGTTGCGAGCGCCGATCAGAAACAGGATATGCACAAAGAGCCAGAAGAGCCAGCCCAGCAGTCCGGCGAAGCGCACGGGACCGACGGAGACGATGCCAAAGCCGCGTCCCACGGTAGCCAGCGTTCCCTTATCAAAGTAGTGGAAGCGGGCCGGCTGCGTTTCACCCGTGACGCGACTGACGATCACGGAGGCAACATATTTCGCCTCCTGCATGGCGACGGGGGCCAGGCCAGGCAGGTGTTTGCCGTTTTGCGTAGCCAATGCGGTATCGCCAATCACAAAGATGTTGGAATGGCCGGGAGCCGTCAGATCGGACTGAACCTTGACGCGTCCATCATGATCGACATCGGCATGCAGCCACTCGCCAGCCGGAGAAGCCTTCACGCCCGCCGTCCAGATGACGTTCTCGGTTGCCAGATGTTCATCGCCGATCATTACGCCGTCCTGACGCACCTCCTTCACATGTTCGCCCGTTTTGATCTCCACCCCAAGTTGCTGCAATTTTTTGCTTGCCTGGTTTGCTAGATGAGCGGGAAAGCTGGGCAGAATGCGTTTCGGACCCTGCACCAGCACTATGCGCGTCATGGTCGGATCGATGTGGCGAAAATTGCCTTTGAGCGATTGTCGTGCAAGCTCGGCAATGGCACCACTGAGTTCGACGCCTGTTGGTCCGCCGCCAACCAGCACGAAGGTGAGCAGTGCTTTGCGCTTCTGCTCATCCGGCTCACGTTCTGCCTCCTCAAAAGCGCAGAGAACCAGGCGGCGAATATCTAGCGCATCGTTCATCGACTTCAAGCCAGGGGCGAGTTTTTCCCAGTCTGGATGTCCGAAGTAATTGCTTGTTGCGCCCGTCGCCAGGATGAGATAATCATAGTGCAGCGCTTGCTTGTCTCCCAGCAAAACCTGCTGCTGATCTACATCAACCCCTGTCACCTCTCCCATGAGTACGCCGGTGTTGGCCTGTTTTTCGAGCACGACCCGCAAGGGATTGGCGATATCAGCTGGCGAGAGGCCAGCCGTCGCCACCTGATAGAGCATGGGTTGGAAGAGGTGAAAATTGTTACGGTCGATGACCGTGACCTGGACGGGTTGATCGCCCAGCGCTTTGGCTGCTTGCAGACCACCGAAGCCGCCGCCAACGATCACGACGTGTGGCGCGTTTTTTGTCTTTTCCTGGATATCCTCTCTGCTTGTTGTTCCCTGTCGTTGAACTGTCGTCATGGATCTATCCCTTCTCTAACTACCCACTCAGTCATACAAGTTTTGCGCTGTGGGATGGGCATGGCCGCGCTGTGTATTGAGCGCTTTGTCCAGATGGTAGCAGGCGGTAATCAAGGCCAGGTGCGAGAAAGCCTGGGGGAAGTTGCCCAGCGCCTCGCCGGTCGGGCTGATCTCTTCCGCATAGAGGCCGACGTGGTTGCTATACGAGAGCAGCTTTTCGAGCTTTAAGCGGGCCTCATCCAGCCTGCCAGCGCGGGCCAGATTTTCCACGAGCCAGAAGCTACAGGCGCTAAAGGTTCCCTCTTTGCTCTGGAAGCCATCGTCGGCGGCCCCCTCGGGATTGTAGCGACGGACCAGCGCACCCGCGCTCAACTCCTGCTCGATGCGGCGAATCGTTGAGAGCATGCGCGGCTCTCTGGTGCCGGTAAAATTGGTGATGAGCAGCAACAATGAACTGGCATCGACGGCCTCGCTGCCATAATACTGGACAAAGCTCTGCTTTTCATCGCTCCATCCCTTGTGCATGATTTGTTCGTAAATCTGTGCGCGAATCTTGGTCCAATCCTGCGTGGGGGCAGGCCAGCCGCGATGGCGTGTCACGCGAATGGCGCGATCAAAGGCGACCCAGCTCATCAGGCGTGAATGAAGAAACTGTTTGGGACCGCCGCGAACCTCCCAGATGCCCTCGTCCGGCTCCTCCCAGTGCTGGCTCAACCAATCAAGGAGGCGACGCACGTTGACCCAGAGATCGTAGGTGATGGCCTGATAACCGTTAAACACGTGGATCGCATCCATCATCTCCCCATAGATATCGAGCTGCTTCTGTCGATAGGCTCCATTGCCGATGCGGACGGGCCGACTCTGCCGGTAGCCCTCCAGATGATCGAGCGTGGTCTCGGTCAGATTATGTTCGCCTTTGATGCCATACATCGGTTGAAGCGTGCCGCCGTCTTTTAGCTCGTGACAGCGTGCGTCGAGCCAGCCCATAAACGCCTCGGCCTCTTGCGTCAGACCGAGCGTGAGCAGGCTGTAGAGCGAAAAG
>JAICIM010000245.1 GCA_025928885.1 Ktedonobacteraceae bacterium
GATGCATCATCTCGTTCACGGTTTTGCCTTCAGGCAGTTCGCTAGGGAAAAGTGGATCGGGATAGTGAGACTCCACCGCATGACCGGCGCGGACGGCAGGGATGGCGGAGAGCAGCGCCTGCACCAACAGAGGTAGTGCCAACTCCGCCGAAGTCTTGTCGGCGTCAATGGGTGCCGGGATGGTGTGCAGCAAACGGCTCAACATCGCGGCGGCGGCCAGTGTGATCGTTGGATGCCCGTCCGGGTCGCCTTGCATCGCGATCAGGCCAATGCGCCCAATCAGGACATCTACCTGTTCGCCACGGTGCAAATGTTCGCGTGCGGCGGCGATAATAGCATCTATATTGCCTGTAAGTAAAGCGTTGACAAGGGTTGAGAGGTCAACGCCCATAGTAACCTGTGCCATAAATAAGCTCCTGATAATACATAATAAGATGTGTGAAAATGCTATTCTTGTAATTCGCGAATAGCGCGTTCAATACCTGGAATATCTGCATATTCTTCGTCGAGCAGTTTGTAGGCTCGCTTCAGATAAAGCTCGGCCAATTTAGCTCCCTGCTCATTGGGTGCGATGGCAGCCGAGACGAGTTCCTGGCCGCGATATTTGTCTGCCAACAGGCGTGCAAAACGCTCCATTTTGCGCTTTGTTTCCTGGAGAAGGGCGGTATCGTGACCACCAATAGCATAGCGGGCGGTCCCCACCAGCTTGCCCACCTCTGCCAGCTTTTGTCGATCTGGCATCGTTTGCAGGAGTAGCTCTTCTGCATCTACCTCTTCCAACGGGGCTTGTTCGCGGACCTGGGCCGATGTTGGTGTGCGGCCCAGCGTGGCGAAGTATGAGGCATACAATTGTCCATATTCGTGACTGCTGGTGGTTGCCAGTTGCATGCGTGATACTTCGTCTCGCGCGTTTACGGTGCCGATGTCGCAGAGATCATCGTCGCGGTGCTCTGCCAGCATCTCCAGATAGCTCAGATCAAACGCCTCCTCCAGCATCGGAGGGATCGGCATTCCGGTGAGATTCGTCGCATCCTGTAGCTCTTCTGCAGGGATCTGCGCCGCGAACAGCGGCGGGAGATATTTTGCTAGCGACATTGGTATAGGAGGCACCAGGCAATATGTGCTATAAATCACGCGTGAATCACTCGCGCTCCTGGCGATAAGGATCGCATGCCCCTTTGGCGCTTGTGAGTTTCCACGTAAGAATCGCAGTGTCATAAAAAACGTCCCTCCGATCAGGGCAAGCTGCAATGTGATAGACATTGGATTTGCCCGGTATATTTCATTATCCAGGTGTGTTTCAAGGAAACAGAATGCCCCTTCATTGTCTCATGATCGCTCCTCTTTTTACAATCCCTTTCGCACCTGTTCTATGTGTCCAATCAGCTCTTTATTGGCGCGTATCTCTTCTTCTGATAGTTCTTCGCCGCTCGTCGGTATATCGGCTTTGTAGAGTTCGAGACGCTGCTGTACTCCCTGGCTGCCAGCGATACGAGCGAAATTCTGGAGCAGCGTGCTTGCCTCTGTCTCTTGCCCGCGCCGGAGATCGGTGATCGCGGTTTGCGCATAGAGATCTGCATACTGGCGTAGGAAGAGGCCCC
The DNA here is from genome assembly GCA_025928885.1 of Ktedonobacteraceae bacterium. Lineage (GTDB taxonomy): Bacteria > Chloroflexota > Ktedonobacteria > Ktedonobacterales > Ktedonobacteraceae > JAICIM01. The sequence continues at coordinate 1,602 of JAICIM010000245.1, forward strand.
ACGCTTGAGGTGTGCTCAATGTTTGAAGAACACGCTCTACCTGGGTGATTGCTTTGCTCTGCTCATCTCTTGCCCGTTCCAGGTCGCCTTGTAAGAAGTAGATGCCTGATCGGGCTGAACGCGTATCAACGACGCCAAGCGGCTGTCTGGCTTGATGATAGAGACGGAGCGCCTGTTCAAAATCTGCCAGCGCCTCGTCAAACTCTTCTTTGCCACGATGGGCCAGTCCTCGCGTTAGCAATGCATCGGCCTGCCCGGATGCATCCTCAGCCTGGTTGAAACGCGTGATCGCGGCGTCGCTATTTTCGATGGCTTCATCCCACTGTTGCTTGCTGATATTGACTCGCGCGACCCCTAAGACGGCGGAACCATCGCCATCGGTGCTCTCCAGCAATTGAAATTGCCGCCCCGCTTCGTAAAACGTTGCCAGCGCCGCTTCCAGCTCCTGGCGTGCCAGTTGTGTCTCGCCAATGCCCAGAATCGCTTCGGCGGCTGTGAGCGGGTCCTGGTACGTTCGTGCCTGCTGTTGAGCTTCGGTAAAATGTGCTTCGGCCCGGGTGAAATCTCCCTGCGTCAGATACCATTCGCCCTGTGTAGTGGAGATCAGTGGCAAAAGCTGCTCTGCCAGCGGATTCTTGCGTATCACCTCCTGGGCCGTCGTCAAATGGTCCTCGGCCTCTTTGAGATCGCCGAGATCGATGGCAAGGCGAGCGAGATTTGTTGTGGCCCTGGCGTGCAGAGTGGCGGCGAGCGTTTCATGGATACCCTCGCTGCGTTCGCGTGCATCCTGATAAGCCGTTCGTGCCTGGCTGCTGTGGCCTTGTTGAGAGTAGACATCGCCCAGCCCTAGCAATGCCTTGCCCTCGACCAGGATGTTCTGAAGCTTATTTGCCTGGCGGCGTCCCTCATTAAACGTCTGGATGGCCCGCTCTAAGAAACCTCGTTTGAGCTGGATTTCGCCCAGCCCTACGGTGGCATCGGCCTGCCCGATATAGAAGGCGATTGCGGTGTAGGTACGAGAGGCGCGTTCCATCATCGAATTGGCGTAGGAGAGCTGCCCGCGACGCAGGTTAATCTCTCCCAGCACGCGATTCGCATTGGCGGTGCCGAGCGCATTGTGCTGGTCGGTATAGAGTTGCAGCGCTGCTTGAGCGCCGATTAATGCTTGATCTATCCTGCTTTGTGAGAACAGAGCTTCAGCCAATCCGAGGTTTGCATCGGCCTGTCCCAGTTCATATTCGAGCGTCGTTGAGACGTTGAGCGCCTCGGCGAAATAATCAGAGGCTTTGTCTGGTTGAGCCTGTTCGAGATAGATACGTCCAATGCCGATCTGGGCGTCGATGGCACCAAAATTATCGTGTGTCTGTCGATAGATTTCTAACGCACGCTGATAGGCAGTCAGAGCGGCGTCGAAGTGGTGCTGCATGCGTTCTATATCTGCGAGGCTGCGACTGGCATCTGCTTCATTGATGCTATCTTTTGATTCTTTGAAATGGGCGATGGCTTCCTGGTAATGCTGTGCAGCGTAGACGATATTGCCGCGTTGTAGCTCAATGTGGCCCAGTGCCAGCGCCACATTGCCCAGTCCCTTTTCGTTCTTCTGTGTGCGATAGAGCTGCTGCGCTCCTTGATAGGCATCCTGAGCGCGATCAAGATGGGCAAGCTGGCGCTCGACGTGTCCCAACGAGAGCTGGGTATTGGCCTCGCCGATGGGACGTTGTGCATCTTTATACATTTTGATGGCCCGCTGATAGCTCGTAATAGCCTGTTCCAGCACATTATTCTGGCGCTGCACATCCGCAACCATTGCCCGGCTATCGGCGGCGCGTTTGAAGTCGCCGATCAGCCGGAAGCGGATCTCCGCATCCCCAAAGGCTTCAGCCGCTTTGTCCAGTTTTCCTTCGTTATATGCTTCAAATCCGGCTTGTTGGCGTTTCTCAGCAAGTTGCCGATCTTTTTCCTGCTTTTCGTGGTCGATCATAATCTGCATTCCTTAAACTCGGCAGTAGTGAATATCTGTAAGATGGCGTAATCACTAATGCAATTGTAGTGCGTGGTCTGTAGAAAGTCAAAAAAAAGCCCGTTGGCCGGGTGACCAGAGCGGCTTCGTTGTGATAAAATACGTGCGGTTGTAGCGTAGTATAATCAGAAATATTTCAGAGCTTGTAGGCGCTTCTTGCCTCTATTTCGAGAAAGGAGACGGCGCTTCCCTCCTAAGCATGCACATTTTTCTATGGAGATTGCGCCATACCAATCAATGAGCGAAGACACCCTTGCACATGTAGACCTCTTTTCTACATTAAACAAAAAAGAGCTTCAGGAATTGGCTAAAAGCTGCCAGGAGCGCTCGTATCCGGCTGGAACCACGATTCTTGCGCAAGGTGATACGGGTGTGGGACTCTACGTACTGAAAAGCGGGAAAGTGCGTGTCATGCAGGCCACGAATCCCGATCGAGCCGAGACCGAGCTGGCAGTTGTTGGCCCTGGCGATGTGCTAGGAGAGATGGCCCTGCTTGATGATCTGCCCCGCTCGGCCTCAGTGGTGGCAATCGATAATGTCACGGCTCTGCTGTTGCCAATCTGGGAGTTTCGTAGCATTTTACGCAGCCATCCCGATATTGCCCTCAAGCTCCTGGCCGTGTTGAGCCGCCGCTTACGGAAAGTTGAGGCCGCAGGACAGGACTGAAAGAGCAGAGTGATGTGATCGGATGGGGTGAACAGCGTGATAGAGAGGGCAAAGGTGCAAGGGGAAAAGAGTTCCCCTGGTGTTTGTGAGAACTCTTTTCCTGGCCGTTGTGGTATAGATGTATTGCTAAGAGCCGTTGCCGGACTCTGGTTTATCGCGACTAAGTAACTCTTGTATTTCTTCAAACATCGTTTCGACATCAGCGAATGAACGATAGACGCTGGCAAAACGAATGTAGGCAATTTTGTCGAGATGGCGCAACCGTTCTATGACCATCTCTCCGATGACGCTGCTTGATACCTCCTGCTTGCCCAACCGATCCAGTTCTTGCTCAATCTCTTCGACTGCCTTTTCGATCTCGACCGCTGGAAGTGGACGTTTCTCGCAGGCTTTACGGATGCCCATAGAAAGCTTTTGCCGATCAAACACCTCGCGTCGTTGATCTCTTTTGATAACCATCAATGGAGACTTCTCGACCCGTTCGTATGTGCTGAAGCGTCCTTTGCACTGCTCGCATTCGCGTCTTCGGTGAATAGCGTCGCCGATGTCACGTGAATCTTTGACGCGTGACTCATTGCCACCGCAGAAAGGACATTTCATGTCCACGCTCTCCCCAATGTTGCTGAGTGTGTAATAGAACTATTCTACCACAACTGCGTGCATTCAAGGAGGCTCTGAGTACTTGAAATAAGCACCCGCGTTAAATCAGCGCTGGCGTTGGGACGATATCCTGCAAAACGATGTCTGCGGGTGGTGCATCCCTCTTCTCCGCACGAGGCGGAACGGATTTTTTGAGACTGGGATGGATCTTTCCTACGTAGCCTGATTTTAGTCGCGGCCCCTCCCTCCAATAGGCGTACCAGTAAGGACCATGCCCCTGCCCATTGCGGCATGTGCTACATGATGCTTTTCCACATTTACGATACTGCAACTGATAGGTGATGTGTTGATCAATTGGTATCTCTTTCATGAACCTCTTACCCTTCCACAATGCTGTAAAACTTAGACGTGTACGCAGTTGCCACTACTATCATACCATCAAATGATGAACATTGTCTGAATTTGTTGTTTACAAAGATGAAACATCGTTCATAATAATGGCTACAATTTTTAAAGAATTTATATTTATATAACATCTTATTCATATCATCAAAAAATTCATATGTATCTTCTGAGGGTGTCCGCTTTTCTCTGCAATGTTCCTCTGGGTGACGGAAAGATACGTTTTAAAATACGCTTTACTGAAGAATAACATGCGTAAGGCGCTTATACAATGTACGACATTTGAATTTTGTGATGCCACTGTGAATGTGAAGGAACGAAACATTGTGTGGGGATATGGTATAATGACGCCATAACTAAGGTCTCAGGTCACCTGTTCCCCTTCTTCAATAATGCGATGTTGGATTGGAAAGAGAGTGCAAATTATGCAGATCATCATCAAAGGCCGACAGATGCAGATAACCCCTCGCTTGCGTCAACAAATCGAACGCAAGATGCAGCGCATTGCTCGTTTGACTGAGGACGATGCGCGTGTGGAGGTCACGGTGGCTGAGGGACAGACCCGCAGCGCTCAGGATCGCTATTCTGTGCAGGTCGCTCTCTCCGGTAATGCTCATCCTGTGCGTAGCGAGGTGAGCGCTCTCAACGCAAGTACTGCCCTTGATCTGGTGCTCGATAAAGTGGCTGCCCAGCTTGGTCGTCAGAAGAAGCGCCAGGTGGTTCGCCGTCAGCATGCCCCTTCTGTGCGCTTGCTCGCCCTTGATCGCGCCGGGCATTTGTCTGCTCTTGACGAGGAGGATGAAGAGCTGGAAGATGTTGAAGCGCTGAGTGCTGAGCAGAAGATGGACGTGGAGGAGAATGAGCAGATCTGGTCGCAGATCATGGAAATTCGTAGCCTTCCCACCCAGCCAATGACGGATCAGGAAGTGATTGTAGCGATGGAGAAGAGCGGTGCCACGTACTACCCCTTCTTTAATGAAGAGACAGGCAGCGTCAACGTCATGTATAAACTGGACAACGGCGGCTATGGCTTACTGGTTCCGGCTGTATAAGCTGGATGTATTGTTGGTTCTATGTAAGCACATAGAACTGGAATGTGTATGAATCATCTCGTGTGAGGAAATGAACTTGCCCTCTCAAAGAGGGCAAGTTCACATAATCCTCCTATCACACTGCTTTCGGGTTTTTCTACTATACTCCTACTTACAGATACAAGATCCTCTTGCCTTTGCTTTCCCTGGCGCTGATCAGTGGGATTGTCGGCTCCTTCCCTGCTGAACATTCGGTACACATGTTTATCAGATGGATACAGCAGTAAAACGCTGACGAATAAATTGAGGTCTCTCAATTTCATCTAAGAGGGCCACTGCATAGTCTTCTATTGATATAGAGCTTTCACCCTGGCTATTGCTCAATAGCTGATCGGTATCAGTGCGATATTGCCCTGTGCGTTTGCCGGGTAGAATAGACGCAGAAGGGCTAAAGAACGTCCAGTTGATATCTGACGAGCGAAAGAGAGCAAGTATCTCACACTGTGCCAATGCGACGGGACGCCATAACTCCCATTCCCTGCGAAAATGGGGCGTGTCAACAAACAGAACTCCTGGAGCAACTTCCAGGCTGCCTGCGCCTCCGACCACAATTAAGCGCATAGTGTTGACGCGCCTCATGGCTTCAATCATAGCTTTTGTCGATCCAACATAAAATACCTGTGGATCGGTACCGCTTGCTCCTGTCGCATTCACAGCGACATCCGAGCCTGTTACTGCTTCAGTTATGCTGGTCGAATCGAAGATATCTGCGTATGCCACAGTTAAGCGTGGATGGGTAATCGGGAAGGTGTCTGGATGTCGTACCAGCGCTTTAACACTATGTCCACGCACGAGCGCTTCAAGGAGAATTTGTTGACCAATTTTTCCGCTTGCACCAAACAATGTAATCTTCATATTGTTACTCCTTCATAATATATTTTGTTACATATGCACTTTATACATGAGCGGGACTATTATCACTCGCTAACGATCTGCTGACTTCCGCCTTCGCATCAGGTGCTGGTTGCTGGGGTGCCGAGACGAGTTGGCCCAGAAGGACGCTCACCAACACAATTCCTGCGCCAAGCAACTGGAGCAGCGTGAGATCCTGCCCTAAGAAGATCCAACCCAGCAATGTTGCCGTAATGGGACTGAGCAGATTCAGGAAGGTCACGGCGGTCACAGGAAGACGTTCGATTCCCCTGAACCAGAGAACATAGGCGATACCCGTGCCAATGAAACCGAGATAGCTAAACCCTGCTATGTTGATCCAATTGACAGAAGGTGGAAGTCCCTCTACGAGTAGCGTGATTGGGAGGAGAAAAAGTCCTCCTACAACCAGTTGCCAGGACAGGAAAAGCGGCAGGGAAACGGGTCGTCCCCAACGCTTGATCAGCACTGTGGCTAATCCCATACCTGTAATACCTGTAATGGCAGCAAAGAGTCCGATTGGGTCGAGGTGAGCTTTACTGGTGAGAACGAGTAGACCAACTCCGGCGATGGCGACCACTCCTAAGACGATTCTTGCTGTGGTGGGGCGTTCCTTTAACAGTGTCCAGCTCAAAAGGATGGCGATGAGGGGTAGTCCTGCAGCCACCGTCGCTGAGATTCCCCCTGGCAAGCGATAGGCAGCGACAAAGAGCAAGGGGAACCAGAAACCAAAGTTAAGTAAACCAAGCACCACAACACGCCACCACCAGATCCCATGCGGCAGGCGACGGAAAAAGGCCAGAAGTATGAGACCCATAGGCAGCGCTCGCATCACCGCCGCCAGAAGTGGGCGATCTGGCGGGAGGAACTGAGTAGTGACGAGATAGGTTGTTCCCCAACTGATGGGAGTCAGGGCGGTTACGAGGAGCAACAGTATTCCTCTGGGTGTGAAAAGTTTCATCGGTTTCTCCATAGGCAATTAATCAATGCTCGTTATTCACCTTGATGTCATCTATCTTGATGTCAAGATAGATGACATCAAGATTATATTCTGTTGAAAAGAGGTTGTCAAGATACTTGATGCTAAGATATAATGTGTCCATGACAAATGAGGATCATGTAAGTACTGTTCTAGCTCAATGGGCAGTAGAGCGTCCTGATCTGGATGTCTCATCAATGGGGATTATTGGCCGTATATCCCGACTGTCACTCACCATGAGCAAGGAGTTGGAACTGATCTTTACTCAATTCGGCCTGTATCGATGGAGCTTCGATATGCTGGCTACTTTGCGCCGTTCTGGAGCGCCATATCGTCTCTCGCCTAGCGCACTCTTTCGTTCGATGATGGTAACATCGGGAACGATGACCAATCGCATTGATCGTCTGGAGGAGAAGGGGTTGGTGAGGCGCGTTCCTGACCCTGAAGATAGACGCGGCATTCTCGTTGAATTGACCGAGCAGGGCCGCGAACTTATTGATACTGCGTTGATCGCGCATGTGGCTAACGAGGAGCGAATCCTCAAGATCCTTTCAAAAGAGGAACAGGACACCCTCGCCACCCTCCTCGGCAAACTGCTTTCTTCCCTTGAACATCACTCATGAATGGAAGTTTTCTATCAGTCATTCCGAATTTTTGAGAAACGTTTCTAACCCGAGGAAGAAGTAAATACTCAGAGACCACTTTTGCCATATCGTCCCGCATTAATGAGGAACGTGCCAACTTTTTCTATTTGCAAGGTTCCTCATTAATGCGGGACGACTCATAGTTTCGTTGTTTGATTGTTTGCGTTATTTACTTGTAACGTATGTGCTACGATAACTGAATCTCGAAATTCCAGGGTTGTGGCGCAGGTGCTTCAAACTGGCCCAGCGGATCAGCCGCGCGTATTGTCAGAGTACGCGCCTCTGGTGAGGGCAACGGACGAAAACGGGCGCTACCCTGGTAGACTGCATTATTGGGTCCGCTGGCCAGATCGGGGCGGGCGATGAGGATGCCTCCCCGGTCTCCTGTCCATTGTGTCCCGGTGTTGTCTTTCAAGAAGAAAATGATACGTGGAACGAAGGCAAAGCCACTGATAAAGGGCGGCCTGATCCACAGATAGTGCAGCTCAAAGCGTTCCTGATAATAATGAAGCTGATGC
>JAICIM010000447.1 GCA_025928885.1 Ktedonobacteraceae bacterium
AGCTCAAACTGCAGATGAAGCAGCTCAAATTAATGCTCAAGCAGATCAATATGGACATGAGCAGTAAGCGGGCGCAACACAGCGAAACGGCGGCCTTTGTCCCGCGTGGAGCACTGCGGCGCGGCTACAAAATGATCGAAGATGTTCAGCTGTGGGGTCCGCAACAACGCAAACAGCAGCTTCAGCAAGAAATCCTACAAATGGAACAGGAGTTATTAGGCTTGCAAAAAGCGCAGACAGATTGGAAGATACAGCGCGATGAGTTATAAAGAAAGTGATCGTTCTATGGAAACACGCTTGCTTGCCTACGAGCACGCTTCCTGGATGACGGAGATAGCGGCCTGGGCAAACGGACTGATTGGCAAAGAGCCACCCGAATTTCCCCAATACCGAGTGATCAGGATTATCCATTTTCAGGTGCTTGCAACGCAGGACGGTTATAATGCGCTGGTCCTGGTCGAAGTGGTCGAGCGTCCCGAGGAGACGGAGCAGATCGCCTTACGGGCTGAAGATATCGCGGTTATTGAGGAATTGACTTCAACAGTAGGAGAAGAGCCGACAAATGGCGTGGAGCAGGTAGGATAGCAGTGAAAAAGAGAGCGATGTGCGCATCATCGCTCTCCCCCTATAAAACGCTCATCTCTTCGGTTTCTGTCAACCGCTCCGCATAAGAGCGCACAATCTCGCGCATATGACGTGTAATAATATGGGACAGGATCATATGCGCATCCTCTTCTTCCTCGATATTCTTGCCGGGTGCCAGCACATAGGCATCTACCAGCCCCTTGATCCGTCCACCTTGCGCCCCCAACAGCCCGATCGTATACGCACGCGACCTTCTCGCCAGCAACAGGGCATTAATGACGTTGAGAGAATTGCCGCTGGCACTAATGCCAATTGCCACATCGCCCGGCTCAATGAGGTTTGCCAGCTGCTCGGCGAAAATGTGCTCATAGGCTGTATCGTTGCTCCACGCCGTAATCAGCGGCACATGGTCTGTGAGCGAAATGGCCTTGAGGCGCGGCATACCGGGGATAATTGTATTTTTGGCAAGATCGAGCGCGAAGTGCGAGGCGGTGGCGGCGCTCCCACCATTACCCATAATGAAGATACGGTGTCCATCGTGATACGCTCGCTCAAGCAATTGCAGCACCCTTTGCAGATGCGGCAACGAGATCTCGCGCATCATCTGTTCAAGCTCGGTGAAGTAGTTGATGACGGTCTCCAACGTTTTCTCCATATCTTTCCTACTCTGATTGTGCTTCATAGGGCGATACCCAGAGATGATTGAAACTGGTTGCGACATTCAAAATGACAGTTGCCCCCTGCTGATCAAAATGAAAATTCATACGCTGCAATCCACGCTCCTCCAATGCGCTCGTCACCGCCTCCTGTCGCTCATGGGGACAATAGAGCAGCATAAAACCACCACCGCCCGCACCTGTAATCTTGCCGCCCTGTGCGCCCCGACTCAGCGCCAGCTCGTAGCACTCGTCTATAGCACTGGTCGAAAGGTTGGGGGCCAGACGGCGCTTCTCCTGCCAGGAATAGTGAAGGAGACGGGCAAATTCGTCCAGTTTGCCCCGCTCAAGGGCGGTCTGCATATCCAGCGCCACCTGCTTGATGTTATGCAACGCTTGCAGCACCGACTCGTCGCTCTCCTGCGTTGATTTGCGCTGGTGCTTGAGAATAGACGTTGACTCGCGCGAACTGCCAGTAAAAAACAACATCAGGCGTAGCTCTAAGATCTGCTTGACGGCGGGGGCAATCTTCAGCGGCTCAACCTCCACGCCCTCCTGGGTAAAGGTAAACTTATTCAGGCCGCCAAAGGCCGATGCGTACTGATCCTGCTTGCCAATTGGCATCCCCATCTTCTCAATCTCAATGGCTGAGGCAAGCTCGGCAACCTGATGTTTGGTCATGGGTTGATCCACCAGAGTCGAAAGCGCACGGACCAGCGTCACGGCGACAGCACTCGACGAGCCAAGCCCTGTCCCAGGCGGCACCTCGCTTGCCACAAACAGATTGATGCCTTTGCGAATGCCGAAGTGATGCAGGATCGCTTTGGGCAGTGCCAGATCGCCATTCCAGAAGAGATCACTATAGGGCGAATGACGAAACAACGAGCGATAATCGGCTGAAATGACCTGGAGATCATCGGATTCATCGGTGGTGATAATGGCGTAGAAGTATTTATTGATTGCTGTACTGATGACGAGACCACCATATCGGCCATAGTATGCTTCAAGGTCGGTTCCCCCACCCCCAAAGCTAATGCGCATCGGCGCTCTGGCAATTAACATCTTTTTTCTATTCCTTATTTACCTACAGGCTACTATAAAGAAATTTCCGAGCATTGCGCGAATACTGCTGGGGCAACCTGAAACAAAAATGTGTCCACTACCCCTCTTTATTTATGTACACGCTTCTTACACGTTTCAGGTTACTAGCAGGGGCAAAGGATATGCCTTTGCCCCTGCGCAAATCAAGGATGACCTATTAATATTACGCTTCAGGCTGCCGCATTGCTTCAATCAACACTTTTGCAACCTCGGGGCGCGAGAACTGTGGAGGGGGAACCTGGCCCGCACGTAGCATCTGGCGCACTTTGGTACCGCTCAGAATGATGTGCTGCTCGTTACCATGCGGGCAGGTCTTCTGCGAGGCCATCGAGTCACAAACTTTGCAGAAGAAGGCATGGTCGAAAAAGATCGGCGTAATCCCAAGTTTGGCTGGATCAAACTCGGAGAATATGTGCTGCGCATCGTAGGTGCCGTAGTAGTTGCCGACGCCAGCATGATCGCGCCCAACGATGAAATGCGAACAACCGTAGTTTTTCCGCATCAGGGCATGGAAGACGGCTTCGCGTGGTCCGGCATAGCGCATGGCCGCCGGCAACACACCTAGCTGCACACGATCAGCGGGATAATAATTCGCCAGCAACACCTGATAGCAGCGCATACGCACGTCGGCGGGAATATCATCGCCTTTGGTATCTCCCACCAGCGGATGCAGGTACAGGCCGTCAACCGTCTCCAGAGCGCACTTCTGAATATATTCATGGGCGCGATGGACAGGGTTGCGCGTCTGGAAACCGACGACACGCTTCCAGCCTCGCTCGTTAAAGAGGGCGCGTGACTGCGTTGGGGTGAAGCGATACTCGGCAAACGCCTGCTTCTGCAAGGCCACAACGCGTACAGGGCCACCCAGCAAGATATCCCCCTGCTGATAGACGACCTTTACGCCGGGATGAACATCTTCCTCGGTGCGATAGACCTTACGGGCTTCAAGCTGCTTATCGTAGCCGAACTTCTCTTCCACCGTCATCACGGCCTGCAACGCGCCCTGCTCATTCACCAACGCCACCTGCGAGCCAATTGCAATTGCATTGGCCTGATCGGTCGTGACGGAGAGTGTGATAGGGATGGACCAGGGCAGCCCATTGCTCAGGTGCATATCGTTGACGACGCTCAGGTAATCATCGCGCTTCATAAAACCGCCGAGCGGACTATACGCACCATTTGCCAGCATTTCCAGATCGGCCAGCTGGCGCGAACCAACTACAATTTGCGGCAGCGTATGCGCAAGCTCCTGCAACGCGGCTTTCTCTTCTTCGCTTGCCAGATTTATAACCAGTTCTCCTCCATGAGGAGCAATCAATCCATTCGCCATTGCGTTTCTTTCCCGTTTTCCTTGTTTCAAGTGCTACTACTCAAATCCTATAACAGGGTCCCTATTACTTATGCGCGGCTGCTCACCTGTGCGTCCTGGGGTAGAAACTCAGGCTCCAGATACCCCAGCTCTACCAGTTTGGCGAAGATGCGATTGACGCTCTCTTCGACGGTCTCTTAGTTGGTCTCAACGACGAGTTCGGGATTTTCCGGCTCCTCATAGGGATCATCGACACCGGTAAAGTTCTTAATCTTGCCTTCATCAACGAGCTTGTAAAGACCCTTCACATCGCGTTCGCGGCAGACTTCGAGGGGACATTTCACGTAAATCTCGACAAAGTTCCCGATCTCATTCCTGGCCCAGTCACGCGCTTCACGATATGGGGCAATAGCAGCCGAAATACAGGCCACACCATTGCGGGTCAGCAGGCTACAAACGAAAGCGATGCGTTTGATATTGGTGTCGCGGTCCTCGCGGCTGAAACCGAGTCCCTTGCTCAGATGGGTGCGAACCACGTCGCCATCGAGAATTTCAACGTTGCGACCATGTGCATTCAGACGTTGCTGAACCGCCTCTGATAGCGTGCTTTTGCCAGCTCCAGAAAGTCCAGTAAACCAGATCGTGAAACCAGTATTCGCCATGTAGATGTTTCTCCTTAACACTAAAAGCCCTTTCCCTGCATATCAGCGGGTACAGGCACATGGAATTGCTGTAAGATAGTTGGAGCGACATCCATCAATTGCAGCCCCGTTAGCTCTCGCCCTCCCGGTTCCTCCGGCGCATCTGGATCGTACTTGATCACGATCCCGTACTGGGCATGATTGCAATCATCGGGGCCAATATCGTTTTCAAACGTATAGATGGAGTTATAGCCGACGCTGCCAACGGAGCGCCAGTATAAATCACCAAAATAGACAAGCAGATCAGGTGGCACGCCGTTGCACCGCTGGTATATGTCCTGGGGCTGAAAAACTCTGGTCCCAATATTCACCCCATCGGGATCAACGATAGCCTCCAATCCAGCCTTCAGTTCCGCGCATAACGCTGCAACCTCGCCAGATTTGACGATTCCCTGCGGCTCACGTCCCTCTCTGTTGAGGAAAACGCGTGCGTAATAGCCACCATCCCCCCAGACCCGTGTCTTGCTCCAATCAATCTCACATGTATCAATGGCGGTTCGCGTCTCCGGGTATGACCGCAATGTCAGGTATCCTTCTCGTATCAACCACTCGTTGATACAGATGCCGCCATCCATTTTCTTCGCACCATGATCAGACACAATGAAGACCGTGGTATCGTTGTCTATCAATTCCAATATCTGACCAATTTCTTCGTCAATATAACGATAGTACTCGCGGATGCTACTATTATACACCGGATGAAGTTGATAATTCCGATGATCTAAGTCATGAAATCGCCAAAGACCGTGATGAATGCGGTCAGTACCCATCTCTACGAACATAAAAAAGTCCCAATCCTTCTCTACCAACCACCTCTTTACGAGTTTAAAACGTTTTTCGGTCATTGTGTAGATCTGGCGCAGCAGATAGGCTTTATCTTCGGTGCGAAAATTGGGAACATCAACCAGATAATCGCCCACAATTGCTGTTATTTCATCCATAGCGGAGGCCGGGTAGGTATATGGGCGCTCTCGATTGCTGGTGGACGGCGAAAGAAAGCAACCAACTTGAATTCCATTGACCGGCCTGGGTGGATAGGTCTGGGGAACGCCAATAGTGATTACTTTCTTCCCCGCCTGCGAAAGGATATCCCAGACGCGATCCGTCTTGACCGAGAGCGCGTTCGCCAGCACCTGCTTTTGATATGAATAATCGCCGCGATTGCGAAAGCCATAAAAGCCCAGCGTGCCGGGATCTTTGCTCGCCATCATGGAACTCCAGGCTGGCACGGTAATCGCCGGTATGCAGCTCTCCAACCTGCCCCAGACGCCACGGTCCATAACGCGCCCGAAATTTGGCAGTTCATTGCGCCATTGCTCAAAGATCAACTCCGGCGGGGCGCAATCCAGCCCAATGACCAGAACCTTTTTTTTCTGCTTCATCATCCCATTTTCCCAAAACAAGAGATTATGATCAATGGAGTTCGGAGTTGGGGGGGGGGTTGGGGGGGGGGGGGTTGGTTTGTGGGTTGTGGGGGTGGGGGGGGGGAGAGGGGGCAGAGGTAGGCACACAAGATGGGGGAGAGGTGGTAGTAGGAAGAGAAACCAA
>JAICIM010000724.1 GCA_025928885.1 Ktedonobacteraceae bacterium
CGCGCCGGGTTGGCACGCTGTGGACGGTGGACCCGGCGCGATAAAGTCGCGCAACTACGAAGTACTTATCCTCGCCCTCCAATTATAAACTATCCCTCTGAAGAGCATCTTTCCTGGTTTCCTATAAAATAGACCTTGATCCATTTTATAGGAAACTGTCAGAAGGCATTTTCATCAGCCCCTTGACAAACTGCTTTTTTCAGCTTACTATATTGACATCGGATATATCCGCAACAGATACATAAAAGGGAGATTTTCAATGAGAGAGCTTATACAGGGGCAGGCATGAAGATGGCATTAGCGCTTGCCTGCTCTGAAAACCTTTACCGCCTGCTGCTCTACATCTATCCAAAAAAGTTCAGGCGCAGGTATAGTCGCGAGATGACGCTGGTTTTTCGCGCTTGCTGGCGAGAAGCAGAGCAGCAGGCAGGGATGCCAGGGCTTATCAGTTTCTGGAGCTTCATCCTGTATGAGCTAACCATTACCGTCTGTATCGAACACTACAGAGCAGCGCTGGCTCAATTGCGGCATGTTCTGGGTGTAGAAAAGGAGCATATCATGGCAAATGGTCTACCTTCTCTAGAAGTTTTTGCACGCACAGATAAGGGTATCAAACGCCCGAATAACGAAGATAGTATGACATCGGTAGTGCCGCAGGATGAGCAAGTGATGGCGCAGAAGGGGGCTATGTTTGTAGTTGCCGATGGCCTGGGCGGACATGATGCGGGAGAAATTGCCAGCGATCTTGTGGTTCGCATTGTCAGTGAGTCCTATTACCAGGATACCTCCAGCGAGACCGGGGCCGCGCTGGTTCAGGCGGTGCGCCAGGCCAATATTGCGCTCAGTCACAGCATAGAGCTGGAAGGAAGAAGCGTGAAATCGATGGGAACCACCTGCATCGCCGCCGTTGTGCAGGGGGTCACACTCTATGTCGCGAATGTGGGTGATAGCCGGGCATACATCGTGCGAGAGGGGAAAGCGCAGCAAATCTCGCAGGACCACTCGTGGGTTGCCGAGCAGGTGCGATCGGGTGCGATGACCGAAGCGGAGGCCCGCAAGCACGAGAAGAGCAATCAGATCTATCGCTGCATGGGAGAGCGCACCGATGTCGAGATCGATCTGTTTACCGAGCCGGTCCAGAACGGCGACATCCTGGTACTCTGCACCGATGGTCTGACAGGTGTTGTACCAGATGACGAAATAGCAGCCATCGTCACCCGGCATGATCCCCAGGAAAGCACCACACGTCTGATTGCCCGCGCCAACGAAAACGGTGGCCCTGACAACATCACAGCCGTTGTTGCGCATGTATCGCTACGATAGTTATTAAAAATGATAGAGAATGATTGATCATCAAAAAATCTAATAAATGTTGTTCTGTTATGGCCGGGGAACTTTCCTCCGGCCATTCTGTTGTTTTGAAACGAACCATGCCACAATTTATTGACAGATGATAAAAATCGAATGAATAATGAAGCCGTAAGAGCCAGTTTGTGTGGAAGTGCGAGACGAGAACTTAGCAAGAAAAGAGAAATCACCTATGGCAAATCAAATGGTTGCTCATGCGCAGAGCATTGGAGAGAACAGTTTTACGATCGAGACCGGCAGCGGACACAGCATTACCCTGAGCGGCGCACCGGAAGACCAGGGGGCGCGTCCGATGGAGATGCTCCTGGTCGCGCTGGCGGGCTGTGCGGGTGTCGGCATTCGTTCTATCTTACGGAAAATGCGCCAGGACGTGACCGATTATAAGATCAACGTGTCTGGCGAGCGAGCTGAGCAAGATCCAAAGATATATACCAGCATCGTCGTCGAACATATCTTTACCGGCACCAATCTGCGCCCGGAACAGATTCAACGCGCCATCGACCTGGACACCACGACCTATTGTGGCGTCAATGTGATGCTGAGTAAGAGCGCCAGGATAGAGCATCGTTTCCAGATCATTGAAGCTGCAACGAACTAATTTTTACCTCATGAGTTGTTCAGCTGCATTTTTGACGAGTGGAGGGCGTCATGAGATATGACGCCCTCAGCCGCTCACAATCGAATATTTCGGCCCTCACGACCTCTTCAGACGCTTTGATTGGGGAAAACGTCCCTGTTAGAGATATTGGGCGCAATTGCCTTTCTGGGCCGTAAAATTGAGGGTTACGGCGACGCCATCTTTGACGGTCAGAATACCGGAGATCGTTGGCGCATCAAAACCGTAGTTTTTCATCAGAATATTGGTTGTCGCCTTGCCTGTGATTGTATCCCCACTCAGCTTGCCGGTCACTTTGAAGGTCTCCTGGCGCGTAACGCCGTGAATCGTCATATTGCCCGTCATATTGAACGTCACCTCGCCCTGGCCGGAAGGCACCTTTACATCCTTTGCCTCGAAGACTGCATTGGGATATGTGTTGGATTCCAGCCAGCGATCTTTGATAGAGTTGTCGCGCCGCTGCTCATCGCTGGTGAGGGTACGCAGGTCAACGGTCATCTTCAAATTGTTGATGACGGGCTGAGCGCCGCTGATGAGCAGAAAGCTGCCCTGCACGCTTTTGGTCTTGCCGACTGCATCATTGGGCAGATCGCGGTTGAGAAACTGCTCCTGCACGCTATACGACGCCTCCGACTGATTCGGCACTGTATTATAAGCGCTGGCGCTGGCGCTGGCATTGCCCGTAGGAGCCACACATGCACCAGAGGTGCTGCTGGCAGTTGTCGCCGTTGCCTTCTGATTGCTATTGTTGCCAGCAGTACCATTGTCTCCTCCGCATGCTGCGAGAACTGCGACCAATAGTAACCCCATCAAAGCTATATTTACACGTAGATGCATTGCTCACCATCTCCTTCCCTTGTTGAGAGACGCTCTACCGCAGCTTCGGTACACACCACAGGACGAAGCATGCAGCAACACTAGATAGTCATGACTCTATGGTAACGCAGAGAGGGAAAAATTGGGCGAGAAAAGTGTAAAGAATCTGTAAAGTCGGCATCTGCTCCTGGAGCGCCCGCCAAAAAGCAAGGCAG
>JAICIM010000153.1 GCA_025928885.1 Ktedonobacteraceae bacterium
GTAAAAGCCGACGTTGGATTCCTCCAGGGCAATGGTTGGCACGCCAAAGGCATGATACCGTTTCACCGCCTCTTCATGGTCATTGAGCACATCTTGAATAGTGCTTTCGTCGTTGAGGGCTGCCTCCACAAAATCTGCACCGTATCCGGCCTCTTGCGCCACTTTCTCGACCCCTTCGCGCTGGCGTATGCTTTCTTTGCGTCCATGCGCGGCATTGCCCAGCGCGACATAGAGTTTCTCAATAGCTTCGTTCCCTCTTTGTCGTCGCGCAAGAGCCAGGGTGCGCAGCGCGGCCCAGCCGAAGCCGTTCACATAATCGGGTTCTACCCCTTCTTTGCGGTTGACGACTTCAAGACTAAATAAGCGCCACTGTATTGTGACCGGGCGGCTATTGCGCGTCTCGCGTACCCAGAGGGCCGTTCGCCAGGCCAGGGGACACTGGGGGTCGAAATGAAAATTGATCGTAACAGGCGTTGTTGTGTCTTTTATTGTCATGCTTTCCTCCCTGGTGCTTTTCGCTTGCACATCTCAATCAGGGTGTGCTTCATAAAATATAGCTTCTAACAAAAATAGGATACGTTGAGCGGCAGGAACATGTCAAGTTTATCCAGAGAACATCATGCTGGTGCGTGGTTAAAATGTACATAATCGATTCCTGGAAATTGCATCATCCTTTTTGAAGATTGCACGTTGTTGTTATATGCTACAGGGGTTAGTCCGTTCATAAAGAGATACACATGGATGAAAAAGGTTGTGCAATAAGTACGTGTTAATAAGTATCTTCTCGTGTTCGATGGAGCATATATCCACCATCACCAGGAGGGGAGAGTATGTCTAAGAAGTCCTGGATGCTTGTGCTCGTCTCTGTTCTTGCGCTATCAGTGATCGTTGTATCGTTTCTGTGGTATCGTCTTCAAACTGAGAGCCTCGCTGCTGCGGCGCAACCACACTGTAAAGGGCAGCAGGTTGCTGTGCGTGGAAAAGATTGCTCTGTGAGGATACTGGTTTTTTCTAAAACGGGAGCGTTTCGTCACGGCTCTATCCCCGATGCGATTGCCGCCTTGCGCAAACTTGCCAGCGAAAAAGCGGTAGCTGTCGATTTTACCGAAGATGCAACGTTATTCACCGATGCCAATTTAGCGCGTTATAATGCAGTCGTTTTTCTGCTTACCTCTGGAGAGATCCTCAACGATGAGCAACAGGCGGCTTTTGAGCGCTATATTCGCGCGGGAGGCGGCTATGCAGGGGTGCATTCGGCCACCGATACGGAGTATAAATGGGCGTGGTATGGCAAACTTGTGGGGGCGTATTTCCATGATCATCCGCATACCCAATCGGCGACGGTGGATGTAATCGATCATCATCACCCCTCGACTTCGATGTTGCCTGATCGTTGGACCAGGATTGATGAGTGGTACAATTTCGCCACAAATCCCCGCGCTAGCGTGCATGTCCTCATGACGATCGATGAGAAAACGTATCAAGGGGGCAATATGGGAGCGTTTCATCCCATCTCCTGGTATCATCAATATGATGGTGGGCGAGCCTGGTATACCGCGCTGGGGCATACATCGGAGAGCTATAAAGAGCCTTTATTCTTGCAGCATCTCTGGGGAGGTATCATGTATGCCGCTGGAGTTGCTGCTTGAGTACGCAAAAAAGAGAGAGTACATTAGCTGGCAATGTACTCTCTTGCATTCTTGTTGCGCTTAGATGCGCCACTTTCCCAGATCAAGGTGGGCCGTAGAAAACGTCTTCAGAAATTCACCTGTTTGTGCTATGACTTTGATGAGCAAAGGAAGAAGCAAATAAGCGAAGGTGAAGGTCCAGTAAATGACGTAGATGGCGCGTGAACGATCGAGGCGTTCTGGCTGGACAAAAGGATACCACAACGCGCTGAAGTCGGGCGTATAGTGGCAGAGCAGTTCCAGGCGTCCGCTGTTGACCATACAAAGTGGGACAGCGGTCGCGTGGGCGCTATAGACGGCACCATCCAGGCCGATCCAGAAGGAAAGGCAGAGAATCGCCAGCGTTAAAAGATTGATTGGCAGCGATGTATGGTCCTTATCGTGCAGACGTACCGCCAGAGCGAATGAGGCGGGGAGTGAGGCAATGAGGAAAAAGCGTGGTCCCCAATACAGTCCGCCATACCACGACCACCAGTTGGAGTAGATGAGGATCAGTCCCACCAGGAAGAAGATCCACAGGAGGTAGGCGCGATAGAGTTGCAGCTTCTCTTTTTGTTCAACCTTGAGCAATGTTTTGCGGACCGGTAGGAGCAGGCCAGGAGCATAGAAGAAGATGCCTTTGCCAAATGAGAGCAGGATGGAGAGCAGACCGAAAAAGAAGGGATAGTGAAAGCCGACCAGCCCTGAGTAGGGCATGACCGTGTGTGCGCCGCTATCGTGCTCGTAACCGCTGGCGAAGGGGCTGCCGCGCCGAATCCACGACTCGGCCATGATCAAGACAGCCGCGCCCACAATGATCAGAATGTAGCGCAGGCGTTTGCTATCGAGCAATTGTTTCCCGATCATAAAGACCAGCCCCACGATCGCTGCTGGCGTATTTGCCACGCCTAGCATGATCGCTCCCCAGCCGACCAGCGAGGTGGAACTGAGCAACAGGGCCAGCACTCCTACGCCGACGAGCAGGGCCGTAAATACTTCTCCATAATAGGCTGTGACGTTCATACTGAACATTGATGCGGCCAGCAGCAGAATGAGAAATGTGCGTAGCAAGTGACGATCGATGCGGTTCCTGAGCAGCAGGTAGATGCTGAGCAGGCCAGCGGCGAAGACAAACTGATTATACTGCGAAATCATCTGGAGCGGCGTGGAGAACCATTTGCCCAGATACCAGAAGGGAATCGAGAAGAGAGGGCCGATCAGCGAATATTGGGAAAAGGGGCCGTCTCTGAGTTGGCCTTGCGTCAGTAGGGCCGTCAGTGCTAGAAAACGCTTCTTGCCATCTCCATACATGCCATGATTTAAGAGCAGCGTCATCGCCACCAGTCCGATGACGATCAACGTCGTTTCAATCACTGCCTGGATGCGTTTATATGATGATGCTTGTATAGCAGACAAGTCCTTTGCTTGCGGGTCTTCCATCAGGGTTTGGTCACTTTCTCGTTGTTGCCAGCGGAAACGGTGGAGCTATGTGTTCCAGCGGGTCGGGTTATGTTCTTACTTTGTCGTAAGGCATGCAATGTGCCAGCATCCTTGCCCGTGAGCCACCAGATTGCCCCAGCGGCCAGGATAACGAGTATTGGCTCAATTGGCGCACGGAAACGCATACTCCCATAGAAGGCAATGTTTACTCCTATAGTAAGCAAGAGAATTAGATAGATGACAAGCAGGTCTAAGCGTTTCTTCCATGTTGTTGCGAGGCCCAATGCGGCCAGGGCGATGATTACTATCGGCATATATTGGATGAGATCCCAGGCGATTTTGGACGAGGTGCGATCAGGGAACTCTCTGAATGGCAGACCTTCCTCTGATGTGTAGGGCTTCCATGTGTTGATGAAGTGGAGGCTGAGCAGATACGGCATAGAGGAGAGATGCGTCTTTATCCAATGGAGTGCGTAGCCTCTGTTCTCATTTTCCCCCATATAGCTTGGATGCGCTGAACGTGGAATGGGTGGACGGATGCGGTTGCCCGGCACCCACATTCCCAGTAATTCGGGATCAGTGAGTGCTGTATCGTTGTATACTCCTGCAAGTACCACGCCGCTGCCAGTCGCAACTGGAATAAAAATATGGGCGATGCGATAGTTGCGTATCGTCCAGGGAGCAATCAGGCCAGCTGTTATCAAGGTGATAATCAATATGGCTCTGACCACTGTACGCCAGAGAATAATCCGGGCGCGTATAACGATAATGCCCCAGACGCAGATCATGCCAAGCGCAAAAAAGCCGTTTGGTCGCGTTAACGAGGCCAGCGCGAGGCTGAGGCCGCTATATATCGCCCAACGCAGTTGTCCGGTGCGTTGCAAGAGATAGAGTGTGTAGGCGAAGGCCATCAGGCAAAAGGTATAGAGCGTCTCTGTATAGAGCCAGCCAGTGTAGATAAAGAGACCGGCATACAGGGATGCCAGGATTCCAGCAAGCAGGCCAACCCGTTGATTGAAAATGTCTCTGGCAAACAGGTAAACGATAACGCATGTACCGGCATCGATCAAGCAAAAGAAGAGGCGGGCATAGAAGTTGATGGGGCCGGTGACGGCGTAGATGGCGGCAATAATAAACGACCAGAGCGGTGCGCGATCTGTTGTCGGTGTCTGCCCAACCAGGCAGAAACAGTGTTCGCCCAACAGGTTTTTCGCAATCGTGTCGTAGTAGCGGGCATCATATGCTGGAAAGTAGCCACGAGCAACGGTGACGTTATAGGCCACGCGGACCAGCAATGCCAGGCAAAAAATAGCTATAATCGGAGCATATACGCGTAAACGTCTCATGCAGCAAATATCTCTGTTTCATGTGAAGTGCGGGATAATACCTACCACTTAAACGAGTGGTGTGCGTGTAGGTAACGATTTGGTCACAAGTTTGGCCGAACGGTTGTTAGTGGTTTCTCTTCCCTTAGATGCTCCGGTTCACTCTCAGAGGAGAGAAGCTGCTGTTGTGTTTATCTGTGGCAGAAAGTGTTTACACGGCTTTTTCTGGGCGCTATAATAGCGAACTATACTGAATATGCAGCGAGATTTTGAGATATGCATCTCAATGACAACGAAGGATGGACATATGGCAAGACCAGTGATCAAGGTTCCGGTATCTGGGGGGATATGTAACTTTTGTCAGAGCACTATCGATAAAGGCCAGATGACTCGCCATCTCAAGTCCTGCAAAGAGCGAAAGCGTGCTATTGAGAAGGAGGCGGCGACATCTTCCGAGCCTGGGGTCAAAATGTTTCATATTCTTGTTGAAGGCCAGTATAGTCCTCAGTATTGGATGCATCTTGAGCTACCTGCCTCTGAAGAACTTGACACCTTAGACGCCTTTCTCCGCGCTATCTGGCTTGAATGCTGCGGGCATCTCAGCGCCTTCAGAATTGGCGGAACATCGTATGATTCTGAACCCGAGGAGTTGATGTTTGTTGTGGAAGGGGAGGAAGAGGTTGGAGAAGAAGGCGAGGATGACGAAGAGCAGCAAGAATTGACGGGCGAGACAATTGTCGATTTTGGCAAACTGGTGGATGAGGACCCTGTGTTTCAGTTCAAGCGTGAGCATGCTTTGGGTCCACAATTTCCAGCAGAGTGGTTGGCTGAGGTTAGAAAACCCCGTTCCATTGATGAGTTTGTTGCTTTTGCGAAGGATGCCTTAAAAGCTATCCCTAAAGGCGCATTGTATAGTAATAAGGTGCCTCCAGAGGAAGCCCACCTCCTCTATGAACAACGTAGCCTCTTAGAGTGGTTGCTTCTTCAGGTTGAGGATCGCAGTCTCTATGTGCCGCTACAAAGAGTTCTCAAGGTCGGCCAAAGATTTTCTCATGAATATGATTTCGGTTCTACAACCTATTTGAGTTTGAAGGTAATGGCCGAAAGAGAGGGGCATATTCAGGAAGAAGATGATCCGGTAACGATCCTTGCTCGTAATGTTCCTCCCATATATCTCTGTCGAGTCTGCGGCAAACCCGCCACCGAGGTAGCAAGCAATGGGTATTATGATGAAGAGGATGGGGCATATTGTAAGGAATGTGCCAGAGAGAAGCACATTGATACGTTGCCTGTTGTGAACTCTCCACGTATGGGGGTCTGTGGCTATACGGGGGACGCCGAATGGGAGGGCGCGGAAGAGTGGGACGGCGAGGAAGAAGATGAGGATTGATTTGCTTTCAAGCGGAGAAAGATACTGTATCTCTTCTCCGCTTGAGGGTCTGTCGCGTTATACTTTTTGGGTTGCCTCGCCTTGTTGAAGCGTCTCTGCAGTTGGAGGCGCTGCCGGGCGAGTCTCAGGACGGCGGGTTTGACGCCAGAAGAGTACGCCAGCAACAAGCAGGTAGATCACGTAGTCTCCAACCTGCAAGATGGTGGGATTATCGGAATAGCCCAGGAAGGTATGCAGGATATAACCTGGACCATCCAGCTCGCTCAGGATATCGCTTGTACTCCACAGCGCAGGCGTGAAAGGGAGCCAGCCGAGACCTTGCAGACTTTGTATCGCATTGCTTAACAGGCCAGCCGACAGCACAATGAGCAGCAGGCCCATTACGCGGAAGAAGATGCGATAGTTCAAGCGATAGCCACCGCCATAGACCAGCACTCCGAGAATAACTGCGGCCAGTGTTCCAGCCAGACCACCGAGGATAAACGAGAGGCCGTCGCTCTGGAAAATGAAGGCCAGCGAGAAGATCACCGTTTCGACGCCCTCGCGCCCGACCGTGCTGAAGGCGAGCAGACCCAGCGCAAAGCCTGAACTGGCTACGCTGGCCTTCTCCAGCATCTCTTTTTTCATCGTCCTGCTATGCTGTTGCATCCAGAAGGTCATCCAGGTCAGGATGATCACGGCAACAACGAAGGTGATCGCTTTAAAGACCAGCAGAAATTGTTGCATGGCCCCTGCCGTCAGATAGAGGATGACCCCCAGTGCAATCGAGGCCAGGACCGCCAGAAAGACGCCCATCCAGACGGCCAGCATGTGTTTTGTCTGTCCCAGTTGGCGTAGCACCGCCATCAGGATGCCAACGATCAGGCTGGCTTCCAATCCTTCGCGCAAAAAGAGGATGAATGCTGCAATCATAGAAACCTCGTCACTAGCGAACAAAGAGTGTTTCGCCAACAAAGCCGCGCTGGGCCGCTCCGGGCGGACAGGCAAAGATAGCACTACTGGTATGGGTAATATATTCGTTCAGGAGGTCGTTGCGGGCAAGCTGTGTCTGCAACGGCACGAATTGTTTGCGAGGGTCGCGCTGGTAGGCAATAAAGAAGAGGCCCGCATCAAGTTCGCCCGTGATGCTATCCATGCCATCGGTATAGGAATAGCCCCGGCGCAAGATTTTGATCGTGCCATCGCCGATAGCGAGCCGAACATGTGCGTTGGTGTCGATCAACTGCTTCCCCTTCCCATCTCTGGCGTTCAAATCGACGGCATCGAACTCTTCTTTCTTGCCGAACGCTGCACCACTGATTTTATGCCGTCCAAAGACCTCCTCTTGTCCGAGAAGGTGTTCGCGATCCCACGATTCGAGGTGCATGCGGATGCGGCGCGTGACGACATAGCTGCCGCTGTGCATCCATGCTGGCTGGTCGTTCGTGCCTACCCATATGTGCTGATCCATCAGGCTGGCATCCTCGCTCTTCAAGTTGTTGGTGCCATCTTTGAAGCCCATCAGGTTGCGTGGCGTCTCCTGTCCCTTGCTGGTGCTGGCTGTGCGATTGAAGCCCAACTGCGACCAGCGCATTACGGCCAGCCCACGTGCCAGACGTGCAAGGTTGCGCACAGCATGGAAGGCGACCTGGGGATTGTCGGCGCATGCCTGCACGCAGAGATCGCCATTGCTCAACTGCGGTTGCAGTGCGTCGCCCCTCATTGAGGGAATATCAATGAGGGGCGCTGGCCGTTTATCCGCTATGCCGTAACGATCCTTCCCATCTTTGAGAAAGAGCGTTGGACCGAAGCCGATGGTGATGGTGAGGTTTTCGGCACCATGTCCCAGCGCCTCGCCCGTATCTGCTGGTGGTGCCAGTGGGGGCGTAGTGTCCCCTCCTAGCGGGTGGCCGCTCATCATGGTTGCTGCCGCATTGGACCAGATCAGCAATAAGCTGCGTACCGCCGCACGATCATTGGTGAGCAGGTCAAAGGATGCGAAGTGCAGATGTTCCTGTGATGGCGTGACGATCCCCGACTGATGAGTGTCATAAAACGAGAAAGTTGTCCCTGTGCTTTTCTTCTCAGGAGTTGCCGCCGCATCCTGCTCCGTTTTGAGCGCGTAACCACCGCCAACCAGGGCCACTCCTGCTCCGGCGACCCCGCTGCTGATGAGCAGGGTGCGCCTTGTGAGCCGTTTACCCATTGTTTCAATCCCTTTTAGCTTTGTGGCAGGTTGGCTGCGACTTTTGAAAGCTCTTCTGCAACTGTATTAATGGCGTTGGCGATATCGTGCTTATCCTGGGTGGTCAGCTTATCGTAAGGGACGAACCCGTCACCGCTACGGAAAGGCCGCAGCGTGGTTTCCACCTGTTGGAATTTCGTCTGGATATCCTGATATTGCGCCGGATTTTTCTCAGTCAGGAAGTTCTTGAAGACGATGAATGCTGCCTGTGACCCTTCGATGTTAGAGGCGAGATCGTAGAGGTCGGTATGCGAGTAGCGGTCCTCTTCGCCCTGGATTTTGCTGTGTGAGGCTTCGTTAAGCAGATCGACAGCTCCATCAATGATATCAACCGGCTTGAGTTCGAGCGTGTCAACGCCCTGGTCCAGCGTCTTTACGTCGGCGAGCAGTTGTTGCGTGTATTTCTCCAGACCTTTTGTGGTGTTGTCGATCCATAGAGCTTTTTCGATACGGTGAAAGCCAGTCCACTGTGCGTTGGGTACGTCGCCTTCGCGGGCATCCAGGCGTGGGTCCAGGTCGCCTAATGCGCTGGCGATTGGCTCAATGCGCTCGTAGCCTTCGCGTGCCTTGCCGTACATATCTTTTGCTTTCTGGATATCACCGGCATTGATGGCATCGACAAATGCCTGGGTGTTTGTGAGCAGGCGATCGGTCTGAAGTTTCACATAGTCGCGGTATGAAGTGACGGCGCTCTGAATGCTCGGTGCAACCGTTGTGGTTGCTTTGGCTTCATTGGTTACGGCTTGACCGCTGAAAGCTCCTTGCATGCCTTGACTGACGTACAGCTCATCATACATCTTGTAGGAGCGCTTCTGAGGGGTGATGGTAAATGTTGCTTTGTTGCCGGGTTGCAGTGTGGTTTCGGCTGTTAGCCCGAGAATCTCGACGATATGGACGTTACTGCCCTTGTTAACGAACGTCACTGCAACCGCTTGTCCAGGTGTAGCAGCAACATTCTGAGGATCAAAATAATTGTCGTGAACGTTGACGGTGATAGCTGTAGATTTGGCTGTATCACTTTTTGTAGCCTGGCTATTCTGGCCGCCACAGGCCGTGAGCAATAGCGCGATGCATGCAAGAAAAAGTACACCCTTGAATACCCGCATGGTTGGTTCTGTCCTCCTCAAAATACATAAGATAAGCACACCTGGAAAGATGGTGTGCAGAGAATAGGAATTGCAGTCATCTACACATGATGGCTGCTGTAAAGCCTGACCCAAATACCTATTAGGTGATGCTAAATTCCTATGTCTCTAGTCGGATATTAGCATGTGCTAATGCGCTTTGTCAAGGTAAAGGCACAGATAATTTGGCGGGAAAGGTGGCTCCTGGCTGTTCTGAGGAGGATGTGGCTATGAAATGTGGGATGTACAAAAGATACTATTTGATCTTTTGTACATCCCACGTGAGCAAAACTAGTGCTAAACGTTAAGCAGTTTTAGCATTCGCTATGTCCGCAGCTATAGCACTTGCGGCAGCCTTCTTCGTACACCATCGTATTGCAGCCGCACTGGGGACAGAGGTTGCCCGTTACAGTTAGATTGTTGAGATTGAGCGCATTGAGGGAATGTTCCTCCTCTGAGCTATGCTCTTCCTGCCCATGCGAGTTCCCACCATTGGCACTCCCATTAGCGTTGCTGGCATCTTCATCTGTTTGCTGGAGCGATTCCATATGCAGTTCCAGCGCCCGGGCCACGCCGTCTGGCAGTGATCGGACCTGTTGCGCACCAAAGCCAACGGAGCGACTACCGCCAATGCCACGCAGTTGTTCAGCAATCACTTTGGCCCGATCGGTTTGCGAAAGTGGGCTGAGGATTTGCAAGTTGAGCGAGATCAGACGGCCCAGCGCTTCCGAAAGTGCGGCGATGTCACTACCGGCCTTGCCCAGATTGACGAAGACCTCTAGCGGCCCCTGCTCGTCGCTATTGATCGTGATATTGATCTTGCCCTCTGGCGCTCTCACCTGGCGTGTGTAGCCCTGGACCAGATCGGGGCGGCGCTTGATGCCCTGATGAATCGAGGTCACAGGCTCGATCATAGGGGCAGCCTCAGCGACTTTTTTCTCGGCGGCTTTCTTCTCATCTTCAATACGTGTGAGGACTGCATCGCGTGAGCCGTCGCGATAATACGTGACGCCCTTACAGCCCATCTCGTAGGCCAGACGGTACAGCGTCTCCACCTGCTCGACGGTATGGTCGTTGGGCGCGTTGACCGTATTATGGTTCACAATTCCATTGCCGACAAATGCAGTGGTTGACGGAACCGAAAGATCATAGACGGGTTGCTCACCGCTGTTCTCAACAACAATCACGCGGCGAAAATGTAGAGACTCTTGCCAGATTTCCCGTAGAGAAGGTGTTAGCAGCACTTCAGGATCATTTGCTAATCGGCGCAAACCAAACCATGAAAGCATTCTCCCCTCACGATCCTGGGTCAGCGCTTGAGAGTAACTATGATGACGATAACGTATAGTACGAGATGCATCAGCGAAAATAGACTTTCGCGCCTCTATTGGTATAATGTCTGATTTATTGTTCTGGAATTCCCGTCGTAAGAGCTTCAGTGCGCGTTCTCGCTTATGTGCCTCATCAAAGGTGAGGAGGTGCAAGATGCGCTGAGCCTCCCGCCCATGTGCATTAAGCTCATAGTAATCACGATCGTATTGTGCGTTGTGCCTGGTCGTAATCCAAGTTTGCACACCAAAGTTATCAAACACAATCTGAAGCTGCTGGATAAGTTTCTGTGACGCAAGAAAAATCCCCACTTTCGTATCTGTAATAAACCCATCCAGATACAACCCAGAAAGAAAGGCGACTATACTCTCCCTACTTGATTGTAATATCGACCAGGGAATAGTCTTCTGTGTAGCATTTCCCTCACAGCCAAGGAAGCGCAGCAATTCACAGAGAGATTTACTATTGATCTGCAAGGTGAGTGCATTATTCTTTCCTTGCGGAGTAATATTCCCATCCAGACCAAAAAGAAGCCTACATTCCTCTCTCAGTCGCTCTAACACACTCTCTTCGTTATTCGTAATGCGAACGGTATAGTGGACAATACACCCTTCTGCCATATAGGACCCTATGAAATGCGCCAATACGGGGTTCATGGAGGGAGGGAGGGAAATGGTCTTCTGATACCCACTGCGTATTGTAGACTGTTGGAAGCCGCGTAGGGACACGTCCGTACCGAACAGTTGTGCTCCAATCTTGAGTGCCACATAATCACCAGGGACAAGCTCATCAATGCGTTTCCACAGGAGACCCTCTGGAGTTCCCACGTAGAGCTGATGATTAGGTGTACCTGTAATCTCATGCCCATCTGCCAGCTTCACCCTTTGTGTTGGTTTTATACCACCAAAGTAGAAATGTGAGGCAAGTTGAGTTCCCTTCAAACTTGCCACATGTAGGGCAAGTGAACGAAATGTGTCAGGTTGTTCTCCAACATACAGATCAGCAATAGGCAACAGACCGCGCTCACTACTTACCAAAGTATCTCCTACAACACACTTACTGATGCTGGAGTCGGTGTAGCGCTGGATCATGGCCTGGACGCGTACATGCTCTTCCGGCGTCAGATCTTTCGATGAGACAAAGTACTGTGGCGTTGGCTCGTTGGGATGCCTGTCGCGCCATTCCTGAAGCAGCGGATGGTACAGGATATGCTCGCCTGTGCGATCGCGCCGGATCATGGCAAAGTCGTAGACCGGCTCGATGCCAGAACTTGCACCAGCTAGCAGGCTCGTTGTGCCAGTTGGAGCCTGGGTGAGCAGGACGGCGTTACGGGTGCCATGCTTTTTGATCTTTTCCTGAACCTGTTTGGGCAGACGTTTGATAAATTTGCCTTGCATGTATTTGTCGCGATCAAAGTGGGGAAAGACACCTTTTTCGGCGGCATTGTCGGCTGATGCGTCGTATGCCGCATCGCGAATGGTGCTATAGATGCGCTCGATCACCGGGA
>JAICIM010000394.1 GCA_025928885.1 Ktedonobacteraceae bacterium
CAGGGAACATCTCGCGGTCCCAGAGCATTTCTGACCAGCGCCCGTGACGTTGCCAGTAGCAATCCAGATGGAGTACGTCACATGGGATATCGTGTTCGCGCAACAGGCGAGCACGCTCCAGAACCTTGTCGGCCCCATCATTTTGAAAGCCGGATGACATCCACAGCCCTAATGACCATTTGGGAGGAAGGATGGGGAAGCTGACCAGGGTAGCGTAGCGTGTGATAATGGTTTTTGGATCTGGACCGACGATCACATAGTAGTCGAGAGCAGTATCTGGCACCATGATTGTGCTGAGGGCGTGGTTGCTGGCGGCCATGTCGAAGTGAATCTGGGTGAGGCTATCCACGAAGATGCCGTAGTTGCGGGTGCTGATAAAGAATGGCACATTTTTGTACGCTTGTTCGCGATGTGCGCCGTACACGTCGTAGTGCCACATCTTCAAGAGCTGGCCGCGCTTGTCGAAATCGGTGAACTTTTCGCCAAAGCCATAGAAGTGTTCGTCAGGTTCGGCGGTAAAGGAATCGTGGAAGGCAACACGCTGTCCGTCGATTTCGCTGAAGCCAAAAGGGAGGGTTGAGAGCCGATCCTGCACATCGGTTTCATGGTTGTTTTGATCGAGCAAAAGTTTGCCGTCGGGATCGTAGAAGGCGATGTGAAAGGGATCGAGATTGATATGGACCTGTACTGAGTCAGAGAGGAGCTTGATTTGCTGATCTGTTGTGACTTTGGAAACCGGCCCTGCCTGCTGAGAAAGATCTTTTGCTAAGGTAACACGTTGAGGGTCAGGCGTTGTATCTTCAAGCAGGACTCGCACAATGCCAGCCGCAATAATCTTGATGGTCACGTGCATGGTCACACCGGCGCGGGTGGTCCCTTGTAGCAGCAGGGAGTTTGGTTGCTCCTCCAGTACGGAGGCTTTTACGATGTATTGTGGTTCTCCTGAGCCGTCTCCTTTGCGGACAGGAAGATCGGGAGCGTCACCGGGCCAGGTCACGTAGGGAAGCAATAGAGGGCGATAGGCCATCGCAGTTCGTTCTCCTTATTTCTAGGTTTGATTTGGATGGTGCTATTCTTTGACGGCACCAGCGACTAAGCCAGAAGTGATGTATTTTTGGGCAAAGATGAAGACCAGGATAATCGGAATAGCAGCGACCACTGAGACCGCCATGAGATCGTTCCAGCGTGATCCATACTCACTGATGAACTTGTAGAGACCGAGCGTGAGGGGGCGTTTGGTATCGTCAGAGATCAAGGTGAGCGGGAAGAGGAAGTCGCTCCAGCCCATGAGAAAGGTGAGGGCAGCGACCGTGAGCATGCCGGGACGAGAGAGCGGGAGAATGATACGGTAGAAAGCGCTCCAGAGGGTGCAGCCATCGATGAATGCGGCATCTTCCAGTTCTCGTGGGAGTGTGAGGAAGAAGGGGCGCAGGATCAGGGCAGCGAAGGGTAGTGTGCGTGTTGTGACGGCCAGGATGACGGCCAGTTGCGAGTTCACCAGGCCGATGCGTGTGAACATAACGAAGAGAGGGAGGGCAAGCATGATGCTGGGGAACATCTGTGCCACGAGAAAGATGAACAGGAAAATATTTTTGCCACGAATTGGGAGTCGTGCCAGAGCATAGGCAATGGGAGCAGCCAGCACGAGACTCAGGAGCATAGTACCTACAGCAATTTGCAGGCTGTTGCCCATATAGTGCAACATATCCTGGTTCTGGATGAAATTGGCGATGTAGGGTGTCCAGTCAATTTGCATCGGGAACAGCGTTGGAGGTGTACGAAAAAGTTCAGTTGTATTTTTGAGCGAACTGGCAACCACCCAGTAGAGGGGGAAGATCATGATTACCGTACAAAATAGCCCTACCGCTGTGAGAAGCGCGGTGCGTAAAGGTTTTTGTATCGTGGGCATTAGCTGGCCTCCTCTCGTCGAATGAGGGATAGATAGATGGCGCTGACCACCAGGAGCAGTAAGAACATCAGCACGGCGACGGCTGAACCTGATCCCAGATCGAACTGCTCGAAGGCGGTGCGATAGGCGTAGAGCGGCATAGCTTCGGTGGCATTCACGGGACCGCCGCCGGTCATGACGTAGATCAGATCGAAGACGTTGAGCGTATAGATGAAACCTAACATGAGGACGGTCAGGCTTGTGGAGCGCATCAAAGGCAGGGTGATGTACCAGAAGCGGTTGAAGGCATTGGCCCCATCGACCAGAGCGGCTTCATAGAGTGATGCTGATATGCTCTGGAGACCGGCCAGTAAGAGGGACATATTAAAAGGAATGCCGATCCAGATGTTGGCGATAATGATGCCCCAAAGAGCGACGCTCGGATCAGAGAGCCAGCGAATCGGGGAATGGATCAGACCAATGCTGAGCAGGGCATAGTTGATGATGCCAGAATCGGCCTGAAACATCCACTTAAAGATGGTGCCGCTGACAACAATGGGGAGCATCCAGGCGATCATAACGGAGCCGCGCATGGTTCCAGCGAAGGGGAAGGGCCTGTTAAACAGCAGAGCGAGCAAGAAACCGATGCCAAATTGGAAGACCAGAGATCCCAGCGTGAAGAGAAGAGATATTCCGAGAGAGGAGCGGAATATAGGATCACTTAGCACGGTATGATAGTTATCCAGGCCGACAAAAGGGAGATCGCCGGTGATTAGGCTACCAACATTGACCTGTTGAAAACTATAGAGGATCATGGTGCAGATGGGATAGAGCAGGAAGAGCAAGAGAAACAGCGTAGCGGGTAGCGCGAAGAGGTAAGGGCCAACCTCTTTGATCAGTCTGCGCCGCCTGTTTGGCTGATTACTTGCTGATGTTTGCGGCGTGCGCGATGAAGTTGTAACAGTGGTAGACAAGACTGCTAATCTCCTTTTCAGGGAATACACAGGTAGGAAGCGTTGACCGCATTTACGGATCTGATCAGGTGTATACTTGCAGCCGTAGGGAAGAAATGAAGTATCTCACCTGTCGCTTTTTGAGCGATAGTTAACGGTGCAAAGAATACGAACTGAACGAGATTGGTAAATGCGGTCAGTCTATACCCTAGAAGGTCTTGTTACGATGCCAGTAACGGTTTGATGGTCTCTGCAGCCTGCTTGAGGGCATTTTCAGCAGAGGTCTGTCCGG
Organism: Ktedonobacteraceae bacterium; assembly: GCA_025928885.1. Lineage (GTDB taxonomy): Bacteria > Chloroflexota > Ktedonobacteria > Ktedonobacterales > Ktedonobacteraceae > JAICIM01. Next base: position 3,134 of record JAICIM010000394.1, read on the forward strand.
CGATAGCTGATTGGAAAGCTTGCTGGACAGCATTCGAGATCTTGGGATAGTTCGGACCATACGCGCGAGGCTTAGCTGTTCCCAGAGCATTCACAAAGACAGAGATGTTTGGATCTTTCTGGAAGGCATCATCCTGGGCAAGAGCTTTGGTGCTGGGTAGGCGAACGTCGGTCACGATATAGCTCTTGAGTTGGGCAGGGAGCTGGGTCCACTGGATGAAGTCCCAGGCTTCTTTGACGTGCTGGCTGGTTTTCGGAATGGCCCAGTTTTCACCACCGAGGATGGAGGCTGATTGCTGGCCCTTTGGCAGTGCCACGACGCCCCAATTGAACTTGGCGCTATCTTTAAGCCCAGGGATTTGCCAGGGACCATTGACGCACATAGCCGCCTTTTGAGCGATGAACTGTGTGATGGCATCCTGTTGCGCCCAGTTCAGGCTCTCGGATGAGAGCAGTCCCTCTTTGACAAATGTGACGAGGTACTGGAGAGCGCTCACAGCAGCAGGGCTATCGATGGTATCGAGGTCGGCACCGGCTTCCCAGAGGAAGGGCAAGAACTGGAAGGTGCCTTCTTCACTTTTGATCAGAGACATGGAGAAGCCGTAGACGCCGCTCTTGGTGAGTTTTTTGGCTGTGCTATGCAGTTCATCCCAGGTAGTGGGAGGAGTAGCGCCGGCTTTCTGGAACATGTCTTTATTATAGTAGAGGGCCAGACAGTTACTGTTATTGGGGACGCCGTAGTTTTTATCTTTCCAGACGGTCGATTTCCAGGGGCCAGAGAAGTAATCGTCTGCTTTGCCCCAGGCTTTGACCTGATCGGTAAGATCAGCGAGAGCGCCCATTGCTGCGAAAGAGGAATGGTCCGGGTTATCGATGACGACGATATCAGGCAGTTGCTGGGAGGCAGCGCCCTGGAGCAGTTTTTGTTTCAAATCAGCGAAAGGAATGGTTGTGCGCTGAATTTTGATGGAAGGATTGGCCTTCATATAATCGTCGATGAGAGCGAGATAGCCTTTGCCAGCGGGATTGAAATAGTCCCAGAGTTTCAGGGTGACAGGGCCACTGCTGCTGCCTGATGATGACGACGAGCCACCACCGCAAGCGGCAAGGATACCGGCGGCGGCACTGCTGGAGAGGCCAAGAGCGATAGCTCGCTCAAGAAATACGCGGCGTTTCATACGACCTGTTTGTACAGCATCGACGATTTCGTCCAGGTTGCGTCGGTGTTCGGAGACCATATGAATCCTCCATTGGATTAATAACTAAATATGTGAGCGGCAATCAAACACGCTACAAAGATACCTCATCTACGTTCGATCATAGATGAACCGATGAATATTGCGTGGACCGGAATGAATACACCACACCTATGTGGACGGATACACCGTTATCAACTTCCTATCAACTGTTACACCATACTTTTCCCTGAATAAATCGTTGCAGGGACGAGTGTAAAGTCAACAATCAGTTTAGTCAAAGCGCTTTGACAGTATTGTAGGGTATGAGGAAACGAATTGTCAATAGGCAAATGAGAGAATTTTCGGTGTGGATGAGAACATTGACAAGGTATAGCTGCTTCATTATAATGCATTCAAAGCGCTTTGACACTCTATCTATGCAGTTTTTACAGACTTGCTATCTACAGAAAAAATCAAGAGGATTGCAATGGCGACAATGGCCGATATTGCGAGGCGAGCTGGTGTTGCATTAAGCACAGTGTCGCATACTTTGAGTGGCAAGCGTCCGGTTTCTCCTGAAGTGCGGCAACGTGTGATGCAAGCGATCGCTGATTTAGAATATCAGCCGCACGCGTTGGCACGCGCCCTGGCGACGAAGCGAACATGCACGATAGCCCTGCTCTATCCTTCGGAGCCACACTTTGAGTTTGTATCGAGCGTCTTAGAGGTGACGAATCAGAGGAAATACGGATTATTGCTATGGACGGCGTTGGACGAAGATCAAGAAATATTGCGCATGACGCAGCAAGGGTTTATTGACGGTGTTGTGTTGATGGAGGTACGGTTGGATGACGCACGTGTGGCAATGCTCAAGGAACGCAAATATCCATTTACGATGATTGGTCACTGTTTAGAGAATGATGGCATTAATTTTGTCGATCTGGACTTTGATTATGCTCTGCACAAATGTGTTGCGTATCTGGCTGAGTTAGGGCATAGACATATCGCCTTTATCAATCACTCTGCCAGGTTGATTGATATTGGTGCGGGGTATGTTGTGCGCTCTGAGGAGGCATTTCACCATGCAATTACGGAACGGGGATTGGAGGGGATGTCTTGTCCATGTGAATCGAATGCTCAGGCAGGTTACGAAGCGACGAGTCTGTTGCTAGAGCAAGATCCGGCTTTAACGGCGATTATTACCTCGAATGCCTGGGTGAGTGGCGGAATAACGCGGGCTATTTATGATAGAGGATTGAAGATCCCGGAGGACGTGTCGCTGGTGGGTGTGCTTTCGCCGCGCATTGCTGAGATGCATACGCCGCCGATTACCGCGATCGACTTTCCGTATCATGAGATGGGGAATATGGCGACGGATATGCTGATCAGGCAGCTGGAGGGGGAAGATGTATCAACACAATTGTTGCTGCGACCTCCGTTAACAATCAGGCAAAGCTCTGCACCCTGTGTGAGATAAAAGAGTTTTCAGGAAATAATTATCGGGAGATGGAGGTAGGAAATACCCCCATCTCTGCTGGTTGGGCTGCTTGAACAAGCTTTGAGGGCTGGGACTGTTGTTCTCATTCCTCAATCAGATCGCCCAGGCCAGTCAGCCATTTCACGCCCTCCGCGCCCATTGCCGCACCCTTCTAGCGCACGAGACCCAGGATGGTCACGATGCGCTTGCTCATTTGATAGTCCTTTACCACTATTATTCTGCAAGTCCATTGTACGGGACCTCATGCGCAGTCGCAAGATGATCCGGTCAGTTCTGCATCGGTTATGCCTTCACTGGCTGGTAGTGGAGTTCGACTACCCCTGACTGGAACGCCTTCGCCTCTAACAGTTTGAGCTTCTGCCAGCCAGAGATGTCCTGGAAGAGGGGAATGCCACCGCCTAAGACAATCGGATTGAGAAAGAGGCGGTATTCGTCAATCAAGTTTAGGTGCATACATGCATGGGTCAATCTGGGGCTACCAAAAATCATGAGGTCCTGGCCGGGTTCTTGTTTGAGCGCTGCTATCTCTTCCGCAATCCGATCTTTCACCAGTCGCGTATGTTTCCATTCCACAGAAGAGAGCGTCCTTGAAAACACAATTTTGGAGATAGTATCGACCCAACGAGCGTGTGCGAGATCGCGTGGTGAGGCGTTAGGGTCTGTCAACACCGTGGGCCAGTAACTCTCCATGAGCTGGTAGGTAACGCGTCCATACAGAGCAACATCTACGTGAGTGAAGAGACTATCAATATAGGAGTCCAGCTCTTCGTTCACGATAGCCCACTCCAATTCTCCGTTTGGTCCCGTTGTGAAGCCATCGAGCGAGACATGCATAAACGAAATGACGTTCCTCATAACAATTCTCCTTTTGTTGGAAATCTTCAATGGGTCAAGGATATACCAGCAAAAGGATTGTGTCTTGAATAAAATGGACAGCAATGCCGCCTTCCCTATCTGAGTAATTTGAGCAGGTGTGTAC
>JAICIM010000679.1 GCA_025928885.1 Ktedonobacteraceae bacterium
GATCTGCAACACAACATTTCCATTGCTCGTATTGCTGGACTGTTTCATCGCTCGCTTGCTGAGATGCTGGCGCAGACGTGCTTGCAGATTGCTATGCAAACGGGGTTGAAAGTTGTGGCGCTCAGCGGTGGGGTATTTCAGAACCGGCTACTGCTGGAACTGCTCATAGCGCGGCTGGAAGCGCTGGGATTGCAGGTGTATATCAATCGACGGGTGCCGCCAAATGATGGTGGGATCAGTCTGGGGCAAATAGCTGTAGCGGCGTCATGTGTACGAGATGATCGATAAAAAGCGAGAAAGGGAAAGCGAGATGTGTCTTGGGATTCCGGGGCAAATTGTGGCTATCGTTGACGACGAGAACTCGATTGCCAAAGTTGATGTCAATGGGGTGAGGCGCAATGTGAGCGTCGCGCTGGTGCGGCCCGAGGGGATCGCACCGGGCGACTGGGTGCTGATTCACGTCGGCTTCGCCATGAGCAAGATCGATGAATATGAAGCATTGGAGACGACGAAGGCGCTTCAGTTGCTGGGGCAGCCCTATACTGATGAGCTAACGATGCTGCATCAGAGCCAGATTGAATGAGAGGGAGCGCAATGCACGAGGAGAGGCTTGATCGGGAGCCACCAATGGCGGTGGTGGCGGCACGGTTCAAACAAAGCACATCTGTTCCGCTAGATTTCTTTAACGTAGAGACGGGGCGTATTGCCGAGGCGTGCTGGGCGATGGCGCGTCGCTTTCATCAGGGAGGGCGGCTGCTGGCCTTTGGCAACGGTTCATGGGCTACCGATGCGCAACACGTCGTCGTTGAGTTTGTGCATCCGGTGATTGTGGGCAAACGTGCGTTACCAGCACTGGCCCTCACCAACGATAGCGCGACCATGAGCGGCCTGTTTTCAAGCACCAACCCGACAGATCAGTTCGCGCACCAGTTGCGAACGCTGGCCCGCTCTCAGGATATCGCGATGGGCTTTTCACCGGATGGGCGCTGTATGAACGTCGTGGCAGCTCTCGATGTGGCGAAACAGATGGGGCTGTTGACGCTCGGGTTGACCGGGGGCGACGGCGGGCTGTTCAAAGAAGCCGCTCTCGACTTCTGTTTTGTCGTCCAGGCTCGTGATCCGCTGGTCATTCAGGAGACGCACGAAACGCTTTACCATGTGTTGTGGGAACTGGTTCATGTCTTCTTTGAACACGAGGGATTGCTGCAATGAACGAACGCTATTGTCAGGCCGAACATTGTATTACCTGCTCCGATGAGGCGCGGGAGGCGCGAGTGCTACAGATCGATCAGGAGCAAGCGACGGCGCTGGTGGCGCTGGATAGCACGACGACGGATGAGGTTGATATTTCTCTGGTGGAGCATGTGATTCCTGGCGACCGGCTTTTAGTGCATGGCGGAGTCGCTATTGCGCGTCTAGAAGAGGGCGATCATGAGTGATGAGCAGGGATCGGCATACGATCAGCTTTTCTATCCTTTTCTTTTTGAGGGCGGCAAGGCCAGTCTGGAAGAGGTGCTGGCTCAGGTGCGCCATTCAACGTTGGAAAAGTGTCGCGAGGTGGTTTTGCTGCGCCACGCAACCTTTATACGCTATGGCGAATTGATCGTGGCGACCGGAGAGGCGCTAGCCCGCGCATTTGCTCAGGGGGCGACGCTGCTGGCCTTTGGCAATGGTGGCAGTGCGACGGATGCGCAAGATCTGGTCACGGAGTTGCTCCATCCTCCCTTTCCAGAATGGTCTCCCCTGCCAGCCATCGCGTTGACAAACGATATTGCTGTGATAACTGCGGTGGGCAACGATGTTGGCTACAATAACGTCTTTGCCCGGCAGGTGATCGCCTTTGGGCGCAAGGGCGATATCGCGCTGGGCGTCTCGACGAGTGGTAATTCGATCAACATTTTGCAGGCGCTTGAGCAGGCGAAGAAGCAAGGCTTGCTCACGGTTGGTCTGACCGGCAACGAAGGTGGGAGGATGATGCAATCGACGGCGGTGGATTTTTGCATCAATGCTCCCAGCGATCATATCCCGCGCATTCAGGAGGCTCAGGCAACTGTGTACCACTCGCTACTTGAGGTGATTCACACACTAGTGAAGGAGCGGACAGATGAGCATGAAATATGTCGATGAATATCGTGACGCGGAACTGGCAAAGCGTATTGCGGAGGAGATCGCGCGATTGAGCGAGGGGAGGCAGCTCAAGCTGATGGAGGTCTGTGGGGGCCATACCCATACTATTTATAAGCATGGCGTCGAGGATATTCTGCCGCCAAACATCGACCTGATTCATGGGCCAGGTTGTCCAGTCTGCGTCCTGCCGATGGGCCGTATCGACGATGCCATTGCCATTGCGCGTATGGAGGATGTGATTTTCACGACCTTTGGCGATATGATGCGCGTTCCCGGCTCGCATGGCAGCCTGCTTGACGCGAAGGCTGAGGGGGCCGATGTGCGCTTTGTCTATTCGCCGCTCGATGCCTTCAAGCTGGCTCGTCAGTATCCCGATAAGCAGGTCGTGTTCTTTGCTATCGGCTTTGAGACGACCGCACCCTCGACAGCTGTAACGCTGCTGCGGGCGCGTGCGGAAGGGATCAAGAATTTCTCGATCTTTTGTAATCATGTCACGATTATCCCTGCAATGAAGGCCATTCTCGATTCGCCTGATCTGCGGCTGGATGGGTTTATCGGTCCGGGCCATGTGAGCATGGTGATTGGGATGCGACCCTATACGTTTGTGGCGCGGCTACATCATAAGCCGGTCGTGATTGCGGGATTTGAGCCGCTCGACATCATTCAATCGGTCTATATGATCGTCAAGCAGATCAGCGAGGGGCGGGCCGAGATTGAGAACCAGTATGCGCGTGTGGTGCGACCGGAGGGGAACGTTAAAGCGCTGGAGGCGATGGCGAAGACGATGGAACTGCGACCCTTCTTTGAGTGGCGCGGCCTCGGCTTCATCACCCATAGCGCCTTAAAGTTGCGTGCGGAGTATGCTGATTGGGATGCGGAGCTGCGCTATGAAGTGCCTGGGCTGCGGGTGGCCGATCCGAAATCATGCCAGTGCGGCGAAGTGTTGAAAGGAGTGATCAAGCCCTGGGAGTGCAGGGTCTTTGGCACGGCCTGCACGCCCGAAACGCCGATCGGCACCTGCATGGTGTCTCCTGAAGGAGCCTGTGCCGCCTACTTCAATTATGGTCGTTTTTCGATGGCATCCGAACGTACTCGCCTGCATATCGGGCCAGAGATTGCGTCGAATCGCTAATAGGAGGTCGGCATGGACACACGGAATGCAGATATTGTTGATGACGTGCTACAAAAGATCGAACGTACCAGACAGGCGCGTCGCCATAAATTCTACCTGCGCGACGAGAAGGTCACGCTCAGTCATGGCAGCGGCGGCAAGGCCACGCACAACCTGATCGAAGGTGTCTTTGCCCCCGCCTTCTCGAATCCGCTGCTCGACGCAATGGACGACGCCGCCACGTTTCATGTCGATGGGCAACAGGTAGCGTTTACGACCGATACGTATGTTGTCAGCCCGCTCTTTTTTCCAGGGGGAGATATCGGCAAGCTAGCGGTAC
>JAICIM010000514.1 GCA_025928885.1 Ktedonobacteraceae bacterium
GGCGGCACCATCAGATAAATCTCCTCCCGCATTAGATTGATCCAGCCGATTCCCTCCTGCTCGATCGGCGGCGACGTGATGCATAGATCGATCTCTCCCTGTTCCAATTGCTGCTGCACGGTCTCCGACGAGTGCTGGTGAAAGAGACGGAAGCTGACGTGTGGATGATCGGCGAGGAAGGAGCGCAGCAGATCGGGCAGAATTTGCGGAATGACGACCGCCAGTGCGATGCGTCCATGCTCCATACCGGCGAGATCGGCAATCTCGTGCCGGGCATCCTCAAGCTCGCCAAAGATGCGCTCCACACGCTGCAAAAAGACCGCGCCAAACTGGTTGAGCCGAATCTCTCGCCCTTTACGATCGAAGAGCGGTACCCCCAGCTCTTCTTCCAGTCGCGCTATCGTCTGGCTGAGCGAGGGTTGCGCAATAGAGAGCTGACGCGCCGCCTTCGTCACATGCTCCAGCCGCGCCACCGTTTGAAAGTACTTCAATTGTAATAGATCCATCTGGTCCCTTCTCTTATTTATAGCCCTGTACCTATGAATTTATAGGTAATTATATATTGGACGTTATGAGAGAACAAGGGTACAATTTAGAAGTGCAATGCTTCTACGCCCGCGCAACCAGACCTCCCCTGGATAGAAAAAGGACCGTCTCTCAGCTTGTGCAAAGTGGCAACGACGAGAGCAAGGGAAGCGCAATTTTTATTCAACACTGTGTATATCATTATCTTTCTTTATCTATGTATTGAAATGAAGGACGGAGCCGTTATGAGCAATGAACAAGAGCATGCATCTATGCGTGCAATCACCGTCGCCAGGGAATATGGGAGCGGCGGCGGCGAGATTGCGCGACAACTGGCGCAGCGGCTGCACTGGCAACTGCTCGACCATCAAATTGTGCAGCGTGTGGCCCAGAAGCTGGGCATCTCAGAAGATGAAGCCGAAGCTCACGATGAGCACATTGAGGGCTTTGCCACACGCCTGCTAGAAGCGATGCAATATGCAGGGCCGCAGGCACCTTTATTACAAGATACCTATGAAGATATCGTGAAACCTGTTGACGAGAAAGCCTATCAACAGGCCCTTAGCCAGAGTATCCAAGTTGCAGCTGCGCTTGGACAGGTTGTTATCGTTGGACGTGGTTCGCAAGCACTCCTGGCCTCGCACCGTGACGTATTGCGCGTGCTGATTGTGGCACCGCTTGATCTGCGTATCTCCTATGTGATGAAGCGCGAGAATCTTGATAAGGCGGCAGCCCACGAGCGCATTGCGCGGAAAGACTACGAACGTATTCGCGCCCTCAAAGAGTTGCATCACTGCGATGGCTTTGATCCGCGCCTGTACGATCTGGTGATCAATACCGGTGTGCTGGACCTGGACTCCTGTGTCGATCTCACGCTCCTTGCTTTAGAGCGCAAAGCACAGCGCCTCTCTCTTCCAACGGCGGAACTCGGCCCGGGTGCGGGATTGACCAGCTATCCGGGACAGCCTGGTGATATCCAACTCCAGACTCCTGATACACACGCTAAATGACAGAACACCACATCTATTGCAGGTGGGTCGTCCTACCTGCTAGACAAGAAGGGAGAGTTTTCGTTGGCACAACCAGCCGCTGTGCGACGACAGTCCACGCCCACTGATTTAGGACCCCACTACAAATGGATCGCGCTCTCAAATACCACGCTCGGTATTTTGATGGCGACGATCAACTCGAATATCGTGTTGATTGCCTTACCCGCAATCTTTAATGGCATCGGCATCAATCCGCTGGCTCCGGGCGAGACGAACTATCTGCTCTGGATGCTGCTCGGATATATGATGGTGACGGCGACGCTAGTCGTTGTCTTTGGGCGCATCTCCGACATGTTCGGACGCGTCAAACTCTATAATCTTGGTTTCGCAATCTTTACGCTTGGCAGTATTTTGCTCTTTTTGACGCCCGGGTCGGGTGATACTGCCGCGCTGTTGATGATTCTTTTCCGTCTGATCCAGGGCGTCGGTGGCAGCTTCCTCTTCGCCAACAGTACGGCCATTCTAACAGATGCATTCCCGAAGCATGAGCGCGGCATGGCGATGGGCATTAATCAGATCGCCGCCATTCTTGGCTCGATTATCGGGCTGATCCTGGGCGGCCTGCTGGCAGCTGTGAACTGGCGGCTCATCTTCCTGGTGAGCATCCCCTTTGGCGTGTTTGGCACCATCTGGGCCTACTGGAAGTTGCGCGAAACGGTGCAGGTGCGCTCACGGCAGCAGATCGATTGGCCGGGGAGCCTGACCTTCCTGCTGGGTCTGACGATCCTGTTGATCGGTATTACCTATGGCATCGAGCCATACGGGTCCAGTCCAATGGGCTGGAGCAATCCCTATGTAATCGCGGCCATCGTGGTCGGCCTTGCTCTGCTGATCGCCTTTGTCTTGATCGAACTGCGTGTGAGCAATCCTATGTTCCGTCTGCAACTGTTCAAGATTCGCCTGTTTACGGCTGGCAATATCGCCAACCTGTTGAGCGGCATGACGCGTGGCGGCTTGCAGTTTATGCTGATTATCTGGTTGCAGGGAATCTGGCTCCCGCTCCACGGATACAGTTATGAAGATACGCCGCTCTGGGCAGGTATCTATATGCTACCGATGATGCTCGGTTTCGTCGTGATGGGACCACTGAGCGGTAAGCTCTCGGACCGCTTTGGCGCTCGTGCCTTTGCGTCTATTGGGATGGTGTTGCAACTGCTTGGCTTTATCCTGCTCACGCTGCTCCCGGCCAACTTTAACTATACCTGGTTCGCGGTCCTGCTGGTGCTGATGGGCCTGGGACAAGGCATGTTTGCAGCGCCAAACACTACGGCGGTAATGAACAGCGTTCCAGCGGATCAGCGCGGCGTCGCCTCTGGTATGCGTGCGACCTTCCAGAATGCAGCCTCGGTAATCAGTATGACGATGTTCTTCTGTATCGTTACGGCTGGCCTGGCGTCTCTGTTGCCCTCCGCTCTTCTGACGGGATTGACTCAGGTGGGACTGCCTGCGCCTATTGCCGGGCAGGTCGCGCATTTGCCACCGCTGGCGGCCCTGTTCGCGGCCTTCCTGGGCTATAATCCAATGGCGACGATGCTGCCACAAACGGTGCTGCATCAGTTGCCGACGAGCACGCAGGCGCAGCTGTTGGGCAAGAGCTTCTTCCCCAATCTCATTTCGGGACCCTTTATGCTTGGCCTGCATATCGCGTTCTACCTGGCAGCTCTGCTCTGCCTGATCGCGGCAATTGCCTCGCTCGTGCGTGAAAACCGCCCGACAACTCCTCCAATTGCCGAGGCCGTTGATAGTACGTTGGATGTGGCAGCATCGGCTCGTCGCTAAAATTCTTTCTCGCTGTTTGTTTGTTTCTCTTTTGAGGTCGGTCCCACTTTATGTGGGGCCGACTTTATTTCTCAGGTAAACGATTGAGAATTGCTTGAAGTAGGGTTGTATGTTCTGTAATTTTGCTATCTTGCTCGTCAAACCTTCGATGTACCTCAGTTTGTAATCCTGTAATTTTACTATCTTGTTGGTCAAATCTTTGATGCACCTCAGTTTGTAATCCTGTAACTTTGCTATCTTGCTCGTCAAACCTTCGATGCACCTCAGTTTGTAATCCTGTAACTTTGCTATCTTGCTCGTTGAGCCTGTGGCGCATCTCAACTTGTAACCCTGTAATTTTGCCGTCCTGTTCGTTGAATCGCTGGCGCATCTCAACTTGTAACCCTGTAATTTTGCCGTCTAGTTTGTTGTCCTGTTCAATGATTTGATTTTGGATGTCCCCCAGCCGTTCGTTGGTAAGGCGGTCGTGAGCTATAAGAGCATCGAAAGTCCTCTCGTTTTGTTCCTGCGACTTTTCAACGGATGCTTGTAATTTTTCAAAAGCTTCTTTAGCAACAAGTGCGTGTATAGCAATGGTTTGCAGTTCGATTGTTTTCTTGAGTTCAGTGTGTTCTCGTTTCAGAGTTTGTAGTTGTTTATATTCTTGCTCAAGAGCTTGTACTCGTTCCTCTATAGTTGCCATTGGCCCTTTCTCCTGTGTCCGGTCCATAGACCACATGTTACTAAGAATGATAACATACTGCTTACAAGAATGTAAATGCAAAACATATAACTATATAAATATATATTGTGTAACAATAGAGGTGCTTGCTATTTTTGCGAACTTTTGCTATACTCATTGAAGTTGGTAGAAGAGAGGGGAGGATACATGCTATGCCCGATGAAGCTGGGGCTGTGTGGATTCCCAGTCCGCATCACTGGGATGGACGCGAGGGCTACACGCCGCGCTATGTGATCCTGCATGGGACGGCAGGGTTTACGACGGCGCAGGATGTTGCCTACTACTTCGCAGAACCTTCGACTCAGGTGAGTGCGAACTATGTGGTCGGACGCGATGGGGTGATCTGTCAATGTGTGCGCGAGGCCGATGCCCCCTGGGCCAATGGCGTGATTAGTGGTCCCCCTGGTCAGGGAGGCGATGGCGTACATCATGATTCGTGGTGGGATTCCGGGGTGAACCCCAACCTGATTACGATCTCAATCGAGCATGTCAAGCCCCATATCGATAATAGCGATCAGCTGACCGAGGCGCAAAAAGAGACCAGCTTTCGGTTGGTTCAACATATCTGTGAACGACATAATATACCCAAGCGCTATGCCACGCAAGATGGGGGCATTACCGGCCATTTTTCGATGGACCCCGTGAATCGTTCGCGCTGTCCTGGCCCGTATCCCTGGGATGAATTGTGGGCTTTTTTGCAGCAAAGTGAGGTGCGTGTGTTACAGATTCAACAGGTGAGCCAGTTTTTTGAGGAGATTGAGCCGAACAAACGCTGGCGCAGCAAGGTCCCCAGTTCGTATGATGGCAACCATTACGACCTTGCCTACGGCATCCTCGATTTCTACCGCAGCTTCGGGCAGGTCGGCTTAAATGGTCTTTCGATCTTTGGTTTGCCCATGGCCGGCGAAATTCGCGTTCCCAATACAAAGCTCTCCGTCATCCAGCGCTGTGAGCGTGGTGTCATCCTGTATGATCCCCATAATGAAGTGGATAACGTCCCCGGATTGCCCGGCCCGTGCTATCCGGCGCATATCGATAAAGGACCAGGTGCTGACCCTCATATCGATACCTTGCGCCAGCACGTTGCCGGTTTGCAGGATCAGATGAAACAA
>JAICIM010000520.1 GCA_025928885.1 Ktedonobacteraceae bacterium
CCCAGGTGATTACCTCTTCGTTTCCCCCCCTTTTTGCCCCGCCCGGCCCCCCCCTCGTCCCCCCCCTTCTTTTCCCCCCCCCTCCCCCGCCCCTCAACGCGCCCCCTGCCCCCAAACCCCCCCGCGGCTACGAATGATTTTGCCGTTTTTAGTGTAGCCCTCTTCTAGATAACTTAGAGGGCTACGCTCACATCCCCATCACAAATCCTCCACCCTAACTGGTGAATTGAGAAACCCTTTCATTATCGTTGACACAGAAAAACGAATGTGTGTTATACTGGACCTACTAAACTGGAAGGGCGTACTGCACAGTTTAAATTCTGTACCGAACCAGCCATTCGTGCGGTCCACGTAGCATAGGCGGTCTATCAGACCCCCTCATGGTCTGGGCAGGCCACCTCTTGCATAGAAACTCAGGAGGAATACGGGTTTTATGAAGGTTTATAGGGCGGAACAGATTCGCAATGTGGCATTAATCTCTCATGTTGGAGCAGGTAAAACTTCCCTGGTTGATGCAGCACTCTATGATAGCGGCGCAGCAAACCGACAGGGCCGGGTAGACGAGGGGAACTCACTCGCCGATTATGACCCCGATGAAATCAAGCGCCGTATGACACTCAACACCAAAGTGCTACCTGTCGAATGGAACAACTACAAGGTCAACTTTATTGACACCCCTGGTTATGCCGACTTCGTAGGTGAGGTCAAAGCAGGGCTTCGGGTGGCTGATGCAGCCCTCGTCGTCGTCACAGCCGAAAAGGGTGTAGAAGTTGGTACAGAACTTACCTGGCAATACGCCGATGAGCGCAATTTACCTCGTATCGTGCTGGTTAACAAGCTGGATCGAGAAAATACCTCGTTCGATACAGCACTTGAGTCCCTCCGTCAACAATTTGGCGTCAAGGTCGTTCCCCTTCAGATACCAATAGGAGAGCAGGCAAGCTTTAAAGGCGTGGTCGATCTCGTCACACAAAAGGGCTACACCTTTGAAGCTGGCAACAAAATACAGGAGATAGCCGTACCAGCCGACCTGCAAGACAAGATCAACAGTTATCGCGAACAGCTTATCGAATCGGCAGTCGAGAGCGATGACGAACTGATGGAAAAATTCCTGGAAGGCGAAGAACTAAGCGATACAGAAGTACTCGCGCTTGTCAAAACAGGCACCATCACCGGACAACTCATCCCCGTTTTATGTGGTTCGGCCAGCAAAAATATTGGCGTCCAGACGCTACTCAACGCCATTACCGATTATCTTCCCAATCCAACGGATAACATCCCCGAAGACGCGCAGGCGTTTGGTGATACGATGTCGGCACTCGTCTTCAAGACCGTCGTAGCACAGGTTGGTACAACATCGCTCTTCCGCGTCTACACCGGCACGCTCAAATCAGATAGCCACGTCTATAATATTCAGACAAAAGCAGACGAGCGCATTGGTCAGATCTCTATCCCGCGCGGAAAAGCGCAGGAGGCTGCGGGAGAGATTCCAGCCGGTGACTTTGGTGCCGTCGCCAAACTCTCCAATACACACACAGGCGATACGCTGTCAGGAAGCAAAGATATCACTACGCCACTCGCGCCAATCGACTTCCCCGGCCCATGCTATACGGTCGCTGTTTTCCCCAGAAGTCAGGCCGACCTCGACAAGATGAGCAACGTCCTGACGCGTATTCTGGAAGAAGATCGTACATTGCGTGTTACGCGTGACCCCGAAACAAGCGATACCCTCGTTTCTGGAATGGGCGAGGCGCATCTGCAAATTGTTGTGGAAGCCATCAAGCGTAAACACGGCGTCGATCTGGAGATTCGCGAACCCCGTATATCTTATCGCGAAACGATCCGCAAAAAAGCGAAGGCCAACGGTCGCCATAAACGACAGAGCGGCGGACATGGACAATTTGGTGATGTCTGGCTGGAGATCGAGCCGCTTACACGCGATAGCGAGCAAACTTTCGTCTTTGAGAATAAGATCGTCGGTGGCGTCGTCCCCGGACAATTTATCCCAGGCGTCGAAAAGGGAGTGCGCGATTCGCTCAAACGCGGCTTTGTTTCAGGCAATCCCATGCTTTATGTGAAAGTTGCTCTCTACGACGGCAAATATCATCCGGTGGACTCCTCGGCTCAATCGTTTGAAATTGCGGCCTCGCTCGGCATGCAAGAGGCGGTGCCACTGGCAAACCCGATTATTCTGGAGCCGATCATGAACGTGACCATTACCGTTCCAGAAAGCAACATGGGCGACGTAATGAGCGATATCAACACCAAACGTGGGCGTGTCATGGGCATGGACTCGCGCGGCAACGGGATGCAGGTCATCACGGCCACCATTCCCCAGGCCGAAATGCTCCACTACGCCACCGATCTCCGCTCGATCACCCAGGGGCGCGGCTCTTTTACGTCAGAGTTCTCACAATACGAAGAGGTGCCAGCCAACATCCAGCAAGAACTGGTCACCCAGCACAAGAAGGCAGAACGCGAGAAATAGTCTTTACAAAAAGAAAGACGCCTCTTCTTGACAGGAGGCGTCTTTTCTTCAGACATTGGTAATAGCTTTACGCCGGCTATTCACAGCGTAGATACCAAGAGCCGCTACCAGCATGATACCACCCACAGCACAGATGCCGGTCCATCCCGCGATGCTCCACCCATAAGAGCCAAGCAGTGAACCAAACGATCCACCAATAAAATATGAGACCATGTAGACCGAGTTGAGGCGGTTGCGCTCGTGAGGATTGAGGCTGTACACCCTCGTCTGGTTAGAGACCTGAATCGACTGCATACCAAGATCCAGCAGGATCACGCCGAGGATCAAGCCCCAGAGGAAGTGACCAGTCAACCAGAACAGGGCAAACGATACGACGACTATTCCAACAGCAATACCAGTTGTGCGACGTGCATCCATCTTATCGGCGAGCCTGCCAACGAATGAGGCGGCCAACGCTCCAGCAACTCCAACCAATCCAAAGAGTCCCGCAACATCGCTGCCATAATGGTAGGGAGGCGTCTCCAGGAAGAAAGCCAGCACCACCCAGAACGCACTAAACGCTCCAAAGACCAGGCCGCCGATCATGCTTGTTTCGCGCAAGATCGGTTCGCGACGCGCCAGTTGCCAGAGCGAACGCAGCAAATGTGGATAGCTCATGCTTGAACGTGGACGGTCGAACGGCAGAGCGAAGCGCATCACAACAGCAAGCGCAATCATCATCACTGCCGCGATCCAATAGATCGCCTGCCAGCCAAGATGAGCGCTGATAAAGCCGCTGGCCGTCCGCGCAAGCAGAATACCGATTAACAACCCACTCATCACCGTTCCAATTACCTGCCCACGCTCATGATCGCCCGCCATGCTTGCAGCAAACGGGATAATCAATTGCGGCACAACGGTCGTCGCGCCAACGGCATAGCTTGCAATAGCCAGAAAAATCACATTGGGGGCAATCGCCATCGCCATCAGGGCCAGCGTCACGGCAACAAGCATACAGACAATTAATGTACGTCGATTATAGCGGTCGCCTAATGGCACAATGAATAACAGTCCCGAGGCATAGCCAAGCTGCCCCAACGTAGCAATAAAGCCAGCTGCGCTCACGGAGAGATGAAAATTGCGCCCGATATCGGCGAGAATGGGTTGACTATAATAAAGATTTGCAACCGAAATACAACATGCAATAGCCAGCAGCCAGACCAGGCGGCGATCCATCCTGGTAGTAGTTGCTCCGGTCATTATTCCAGCAGCAGACGAAGAGGTCACATCATTCGTAAGGTTACGACTCAAAAGAGATTTCCTTCCACATAACTAAAACAGGAGACACGCGGCGAGCAGCGTGCCTCCTGGCATTTGTGGGTCATACATTGAACCATCCATATATAAGAACATAGAAGAGCGAGTAAAATATTTCAGCGCTTTGAAAAAGTTCGTAGCCGAGCGATTGATCACTCGGCTACGAACAAGCCTAATCTTCCAGATTGAGCCAGCGCAACTCTTCGGGCGTTAACTCGATCTCCAGAGCTGGGAACGAGGTGCGCGTCTCCGAGATCTGGCGCGGACCGATCAGCGGGAAGGTCGGGAATGGCTGACAGAGGACGTAGGCGAGCGCAATATTAATCGGCAATACGCCACGCTCTTTCGCCATCTGATTGACCCGCTCAAGACGCTGGAAATTGTCATCGCTGTACCAGCAGCGCACCAGCTCCGCATCCGAGAGATCATTTGGATTGGCACGGCCTGGGAGGAAGAAGCCTCGCGCCTGACTCGACCAGGGCATGAGCGCCATATTATGCTCCGTCAACCAGTCACGTGAACGCTTATCCGAGGCCGAGATACAACCGGCCCAGACGGGATCGACCATTCGCGCAAGGCTGAAGTTGTTGCTGATTGCCGAGAAGCCGCTCATCCCATGCTCTGCCGCCCAGGCATTGGCCTCGGCAATGCGCTCGATAGACCAGTTGGAACCACCAAAGGCCCGCATACGCCCCTCGTTCTTGAGTTCGTTCAACACTGTGATAAACTCGCCAACAGGGATCTCCGGGTTGTCGCGGTGCATCATATACATGTCAACATAGTCGGTTTGCAGACGGTCCAGGCTGATTCTAAACTGCTTCTCCAGCCATTCCGGCGTACAGTATGGCGAGTGCGCACCCTTGTCCAGAATGACGACCTGTTCGCGAACGCCGCGATTCTTGATCCACTGGCCCAGCAGCTTCTCACAGGCACCACCACCGTAGATGTAGGCCGAATCGAAGCAGTTGCCACCGCGCTCGAAGAAATCATCCAGCATGGCGGCGGTATGAGGCCAGGTCACTTGATTATCAACGCCCATAATCAGGCGCGAGACTGGCTTGTCCACTCCGGGCAGACGGCCATACTTCATGATGCTACCGTCGCGCACGGCAAGCGGGCGCTTACTGATCGTCAGCGTCTTGCCCTCGGGCTTCTCTGCCTCGTAGACCAGCCCGATCGCCTCACGCCAGCGGTCCAGCGTCTTGATATTGCCCAGCGTATCATCCCAGCTCATAGTGGGAGACTGGTGTGCATCGAGATACTCAGCGACGGTATCGGCCTCCAGCGCATACAAGCCCCGATCGCTCTCGATCACAATCTCCTGCTCCTCCTCACCATTTTTCTTC
>JAICIM010000685.1 GCA_025928885.1 Ktedonobacteraceae bacterium
GGCAACGATAGCAGCCCGATGCATCTGGCAGCTGCTGTGAACATTCCAGTCATCGCCATCTTTGGTCCCACCAGTCCACAAGAGTACGGGCCATACCCGCCCGACGATCCCAAACATATCGCTATCTGGCATCACCCCACCGGCCAGCCCTGTTTCTTCCTGGGCAAGATGCGCGAGTGCCACAACTGCACCTGTATGCAGGCCGTGAGCGTTGACGAGGTGTGGAGTACGGCCCAGCGCCTTATCGCCAGCCCACACAATAGCGAGGCGACATCATGAAAAACGTGCTGCGTGCCTCGATCTTACAGCTTGTACGCATCGGGGGCTATCCCTATGCGAATCGGCGGGCGCGAAAACCATTGCCAGAGCAGCCACGCCTCCTGCTGATTCGCCCCGATCATTTAGGGGACCTTGTGATGACGACGCCCGTGCTCCAGACGTTGCGAGAGGCGCTGCCCCAGGCGCATATCACCATGATGGTCGGTCCCTGGTCACGCGAAGTCGTTGCGCGTCATCCCGCCATCGATCAGTTGCTCACCTGCCCGTTTCCAGGTTTCCGTCGTGCCGCCCAGAAACCGCTTGCTCCATATACGCTGCTGCTGCAAACGGCCCGACAACTGCAACAGGAACATTACGATCTCGCCATCAATCTGCGCCCCGACTTCTGGTGGGGAGCGGCGCTGCTCTATCTGGCTGGTATTCCGCGCCGCATCGGATACGACATTGCCCCTAACACGCCATTTCTCACCCATGTGCTGCCCTTTTTTCCACAGCCTGAGCACGCCACCGTGTCGAATCTCCGTCTCATTAGCGCGGGCCTACAAGCGCTCGATCACGCATCACTGGCAGAACCCTATACGCCCGAACGCTATCCTGAGCAGTTCACCGTCACCGCAGAAGAGCAGAGCTGGGTTGAAGAGCGCTTGCGTAGCGCTGGAATCACTGAGGAAACGCCAATTGTGGTTATTCATCCAGGCACGGGAGCAGCCGTCAAGCTCTGGCGCACAGAAGCCTGGACACATTGCGCAAACTGGCTCACCACCACATCGTCACCTTTACAGGTTGTGCTGAGTGGTAGCCCTTCCGAACGTCCCATGCTGGAAGAGATCGCTCAAGACATCAAGCCTGCTCCCCTGCTCGTCAGCGATATGAGCGTGGGGCAACTGGCCGCCCTCTTGCAGCGGGCAAAGTTGGTCCTGGGAGTAGATAATGGACCACTCCACCTTGCTACGGCCCAGAATACGCCGACAGTCACTATCTTTGGTCCCACCGACAAACGCATCTTCGGTCCCTGGGGGCCTGCCCCTCGCCATATCGTGGTTGCCTCACAGCAGCGCTGCCCCGGCTGCCCGATCATCCCCTGTGGTCGCCTCGACTTCGCCCCGGAAGAGCTGGCCACCCATCCCTGTGTGCGTAGCGTTCCCGAACAGCGCGTCGAAGAGGCGATTACTCAATTGCGAGAGCTGGCTCACTAAGCAGACGTATAAATCGGCCTGTATTGCAGAATTTGCGCAAAAGGCAAATATCTGCTATCTTTCCAGAGGCAGCCCCGATCCTCGATCGGGCAACGGATATTTTGCTAGAAAACACGGATGAGAACGAATGAACGCAGATACTATTGCCGCACGCAACTTTGAACATCACCTGCAGCACAACCCCTATCCCGGACGCGGGCTGGTCATTGGCCGCTCCTCAGTTGATGAGGACTGGCTGATTATTTACTGGATCATGGGTCGCAGCACTAACAGCCGCAATCGTCAATTTATCGCGGAGGGGAGCACGCTAAGAACAGAACCGGTTGATGCCGCTCTGGTGGACGATCCCAGCCTGATTATCTATGAGGCGATGCTAGAGCTACCCTTCCT
Source organism: Ktedonobacteraceae bacterium (assembly GCA_025928885.1). Classification (GTDB taxonomy): domain Bacteria; phylum Chloroflexota; class Ktedonobacteria; order Ktedonobacterales; family Ktedonobacteraceae; genus JAICIM01. The sequence goes on from JAICIM010000685.1 coordinate 1,866, forward strand.
GTATCTGGCGAGTAACGGCGATCAAACACGCACTATTTATGAGACGTTGAAAACCAGCGGGAGCTTTGATGAGGCGCTGAGCAAACGTGAGCGCGAACCGGATGCGCCCCATTACACGCCGCGCATCAGCGGTATGCTCGATCTCCGCCACTCGCCAGGGGCTATCACGCTCAGCATCTTGAAAGCAAACCCAATCGATCCTACGTATACAGATCGCTTTACCTATCGTCCCACCATACCGGTTCCGGGCTTCGGGTTTGGCCTGACCACCTATCAGGGAGAGGGCAATCCTCTGCCCAGCTTTAGCGGCGGCCCCTTGCTGCTGCCCTGCACGGGGAGCGCCGAAACCGTTCTGGATACCTATTGGAACGCACTCAACGAGGACAACCGCATTTCACTGGCCGTAAAACAGATCCCGGCACAGGATGGCGTCAGCAAAATACTGGTGCGCAATCGCTTCAGCGCTTAACTGATTTGCTATCTCTGCACAACACAGCGGGCAACCCTTGTTGTCCGCTGTATAAGCTTCAATGCTATTCCAAATGTATCGTAACGTCCTTCTTCCCCAATCCCAGGCCGTGCATGACTTCAAACACCACCTCACGATAGGACTGATAAAACTCTACCGTCTTCAAGATGACACCAACCAGCAGCGCAGTGGTTCCTAACAAAAAGCACAACAGGGCAATGGTTGCCACCAGCCCGGAGTTCATGATTGCAGCCAGGGCAATGACAAACATACAGGCCACAAAGATTAGCACCGCAGAATCAACGAACAGCGCCGCTCGATGAAGCATTTTGTGCCGCCAGAGCAAATGGGGCAACTGCTCCTCTATCTCCTGAACCCGTAAAGAGTTGAGCGCCCCAAGATTCTCTAAAGCGCCGGTTACGCTGTCGGCGGTCATCCTCAAAATCTCCAGGCGTTCCAGATGCATGGCCCGCATACGATCGCTAATAGAAGAATAGCGCTGAAGCACTCCATTTAAAAACTGCACACAACTCGCAATCATGACGACAGGGGCAAGGATCAGACTGATTGTGCGAATAATCGTCTCAACGGTCATAGGTATCCCCCCAGACAACTACTGCGTATGATCTTTTAGAAGACAAAGTAGCGTTTCGCTATTACTATCGTACTCAGCTTTATGGTCGATACGCAAGAGATGGGAGGGAAACATTACCTGGTTGCCCATGTCTTCGCGGCAAACGAGAGGATAAACGGAGGAAAAGATTGCAACTTCCCTCTTCTCTCTCTATAATGCAGCAAGAAAGCTCCGGGTAGGGAAATATATGACACAATCAGCACAATGGAATAATCGCGACGAGTATGGCTATCCAACGCGTCCCGCTTCAGGCCGCAAGCTACGCAACGTCACCGTCCAGACCAGCAAACGCCTCTTGCTTGCCACGATCTATGGAGCGATGAGCGTTGTTGGAGCCGGGCTGCGAACCAGGCACGCGGGCAAAAATGCTCAGCCGCTCGATCCGCAGCACTTTCACCCTGAACGCATCCTGGTGATTCGGATGGATCTGATCGGCGATCTCACCCTCTCGCTCGTGGTAGTCAGGACGCTCAAACGGGCCTATCCAGAGGCAGAGATTGATCTACTGGCTATCCCATCAAGCGCACCGATCGCGACCGCCGATCCCGATCTGACCAAC
>JAICIM010000311.1 GCA_025928885.1 Ktedonobacteraceae bacterium
AGATTGCTCAGTCCCCTATGATAAACTCCTGCTCCTTTTGGCTGCCCGGTAGAGCCAGACGTAAAAATGACATAAGCCATATCTTCAGCGCTCACACGATGAGGCGGATTCGTTTGCGGCTGCTTCGAGATCGCTTCCTGGTCTACGTCGAGACAGACAACGTTTTCGCTATAGGGAGCCACTTTTGTACGCAAGCTCTCCTGGGTGACAAGCACCTGAGCATAAGCCTGCTGTAGCATATACCCGAGACGCTCCTGCGGATACTCAGGATCTAGCGGGACATATGCTCCCCCAGCTTTGAGAATACCCAGAAGCCCGACGATCATAGCAAATGAACGTTCGACGCAAATGCCCACGCGCACGCCAACCTTTACCCCCAGCGTACGTAAATGGTGTGCGAGTTGATTAGCCTGTTGGTTGAGCGTTTGATAGGTAATATGCTCCTGTTCACAGACCAGGGCAATAGCATCAGGGGTGAGTTCGGCCTGTGAGCTAAAGATAGAGGGGAAACAAGCGCCAGAATCGTGCTCCATTCGGGTGTTATTCCACTCAAGCAAGATGCGTTCGCGTTCTTCTTTTCTGAGCAATGGTAGCTCACCTATACGCTGATGAGAATCAGTGACAACGCCTTCTAAAAGTGTTAGATAGCACGCTAACAGACGCTGAATCGTCTGCGGCTCGAATAGATCTGTGCTATACTCTACTACCCCATTTAGTTCCTGCTCGGTTTCAAATAACTCAAAACTGAGATCAAATTTGGCAGTTGCATTTTCGACAGGTGGGAATGTCAAACGTAAGTTCGCCAGTTTCATATTCTCTACGGGCATTTTCTGTAAGTTAAAAAGCACCTGGAAGAGTACCGAGCGGCTCAAATCTCGTTCTGGCCGCAGTTCTGCTACAATTAATTCAAAAGGGACATCTTGATAAGCCAGGGCGTTTTGCACGGTCGCGCTTACCTGTTTGGAGAACTCGCTGAAGGTGAGATCACTGGACAGCTCTGCACGCAACACCAGCGTGTTCACAAAGGAACCAATCAATCCTTCAGTTTCTGGGCGCGAGCGATTGGCAAAAGGCGTGCCAACAGCAATGCTGGTTTGTTTCGTATACCGAAATAGCAGCACATCGAACGCCGCTAATAAGAGGGTGAAGAGCGTCGTTCCTTCACGCTGGCCCAGCGCCTTCAACCCGGCAAAGACAGACGGCGCGATTTGGAAGTGTTGACGTGCGCCACTAAATGTTTGCACTGGAGGACGAGGATGGTCGGTTGGCAGTTCCAGCGGGGCAATTCCATTCAATTGTTGCCTCCAATAGGCAAGCCGATTAGACAGATGCTCTCCTTGCAAACGTTGCCGTTGCCAGATGGCAAAGTCGGCATATTGAATCGGCAGATCAGGCAGCGGAGCAGGAAGGCCTGAACTGAAGGCATCATAAAGAGCCGTCAGTTCCTGACCAAAAACTCCCATCGATATGCCATCAGAGATAATATGATGCATGGTCAACACCAACACATGCTCGTGTTTCTCCCTACCAAGCAGCAGAGCACGAAACAATGGTCCATGCTCCAGGTCAAAGGGATATTGCGTCTCCTCGCGTGCCAGACGCTGTAGCTCTGCATCGCGTTGTGCTGGTGAAAGCAACTGTACATCAACAAACGGTAAACGAAACTCGCCGTCTATTTCAATCATCTGTACAGGTTGATCTTCCTGCACACAAAAGATCGTGCGCAAGCTCTCATGTCGCTGCACAATCTCATACAAGGCTCGTTCCAGCAGTTCTATCTTCAATGGGCCAGAGAAGCTGAGGGCGGTATACGCATTGTAAAAAGGACTATCGGGAGCTAGCTGATGCAATATCCACTGCTGCTGCTGACTATAAGACAATGGTGCGCCATCACGTTGATGGCGGCGAGCAATGCTCTGCCGAGTTGAGGCCAGCCGGCCACGTTTCCACTTTTCAAGCAGGGCTTTTCTAGCTGGAGAGAGATGAAATTGTCGGACTATCATATCTTCAGGGTTAGACACACTACACCTCCAGGAGAGACGAGACATTATGCATACATATCATCGTTCGTCAGGCGCTGAACTTCGTCTTCAGGCATGGTTTCTACTTTTTGAATCAGCATCATCTCAACCAGTTCTGCCATATCCGCAATGGTATGCCGTTTAATGACATGCGCCGGCGATATTTCCACTTGAAAGGCCTCGCCTACCTGGGTAGCAAGCCTTGTAGCCAGCAGAGAGTGTCCACCAATTTCAAAGAAATCGTCATACACGCCAACCTGATCGATTCCCGCCATATCTTGCCATAACGTCGCGAGCACCTCCTCGATTTCGTTGCGTGGAGCGGTATAATCCGTTGTCAATTTCGGGCGTGCGCGTAACGATGAAGAACTTTGTCTGAGAGAACGTGTCGTTCCCTGCTTGTTATCTCCCTGCGTCCCTGTATGATAATGACGCTCTGGATAGATCCAATAATGCCGACGCTCAAAAGGATAGGTTGGCAGCGAAAGACGCTGGCGCGATCCATCTTTATGCACAGCCGCCCAATCGATCTGCACTCCTGCTAACCATAATCTTCCTAGAGTGGTCAGGACGTGCATCAACTCCTCTTGCTGCTCTTCTGGACAGAATGAGTGCAACATTACCTGGTTATCAATGCCAGATCGCTCCACCAGGGCAGACAAGAATTGCCCCGTTCCTACTTCGAGCAGGAGCACATCAGCTTCTTTTAATAAAGGACCGACACTATCTGCAAAATTTGCACGCTGACGCAGATATCTCGTCCAATAGAGGGGATCTGTAGCTTCTTCGTGCGTAATCCAGTTATTGGTAATACTGGAGATAAAAGGCAATGCCGGCGGCTGCAAAGCCACCCTTTTCACCAGTTGTGTGTGCTCATGCATCAGCTTCGTCACCATTTCAGGTCGAGCATTGGCAATTCTGCTGCACGAAGACACCAGCGAAAGTGCGTCTTCAAGCGAGAAGATATTGGATAAGCAACCGGCGAGCAACTGGCCGGGACTGGCATCAACTAACGCCGTAGGTTGTACCCCCCATGACATCCATAATCGAGCCAGCGCGTATGAAACCACAAACAACGCCGGTATAGCAAACGTCTTGCGATCTCGTTTTCCCTCCTGTTGATAGAGCACCTCACGCAGATCAACTCCCAGCTGCGGCTGCAACAGTTCAGAGCAGTGATCTACCTGCTCTCGAAAAGTCTTTTGCGTAGCGTAGAGGTCGCGTCCCATATTCACATAGGGCATTGCTTCGTCGGGGAAGAAAAACACTATCGAGCGCCTGGTAGTGTCCTGAAAGGAAGCAAGAACACGCGTAGTAGGCTGGGCTTGCAAGGTTTGCACAGCGTCTTGCAAGCTCTGGCAAACAACCATCTGTCGATAAGGGAAAGCTTTACGACCAATTTGCAAGGTATAGGCAACATCTGCCAGGTTCAGCTCTGGATAGCGTTGCAGATGTGCAATGAGATTATTCCTGACAGCCTCTAGCCCTGAACTCGTCCTGGCTGAAAGTACGAGGATGCTTGCGTCGGCTGCGCTCTGCTCGTCGGTTGCTACATCCGGTGCCTCCTGGAGAATGAGGTGGGCATTTGTTCCACCAATGCCAGTAGAATTGACACTTGCCAGGCGAGGAGCATCTGTCGTGGTCCAGTCAATACATGCACTATTCACATAAAAAGGGCTATGCTCAAAATCGATCTGCGGATTTGGCTGTTTATAATTCAAGCTCGGCGGTATTTGCTTGTGCTGGAGCGCCAGGGCAGTTTTGATAAACCCGGCAATGCCAGCAGCTGCGCCAAGATGACCTATATTCGATTTGACAGTGCCAATCGCGCAATATTGTTTCTTTTGTGTCTTACGGCCAAATACCTGGCTCAGCGCGGCAATTTCAACCGAGTCTCCGAGCAAGCTACACGATCCATATGCCTCTACATAACTAATAGTCGCAGGCTCCACGTCAGCTAAGGCTAACGCCTCGGAGATCACCCTGGATTGTCCCGCTATGCTGGGAGCGCTAAAGCCAACACGTAATGCACCATCATTATTGGTTGCCGAACCTTTGACGATCGCATAGATGTGATCGCCATCAACAAGGGCATCTGAGAGACGCTTTAAAACAACTACTCCTACCCCGCCATCAGAATACACAGTTCCCTGAGCCTGCGCATCGAAGGGGCGGCAATGTCCATCAGAGGCCAACATTCCCCCCTCTCGATAAAAATAGCCAGCTTTTTGTGTGGCATGAACCCTTACCCCTCCCGCGAGCGCCATATCACATTCACCATTTTTCAAACTTTCACAGGCCATATGCACAGTCACCAGAGAGGTCGAGCAGGCGCATTGAATCGCGCAACTTGGGCCGCGCAAATTGAGCTTATACGATACACGCGTCGTCAAATAATCGCTCTCATTCCCAAATATAGTGAGCAGATCCCGCTGAGTTGGCAAAAGGCAGGCATGCAAATTGTGATGATAGGAACTCGTTTCTGCCCCAGCATAGACACCGATCAAACCTTTATATGTTTCAGAGTCGTACCCGGCGTCCTCCAACGCTTGCCAGCAACATTCGAGAAACAGACGTTGCTGCGGATCTATAAGCTCGGCTTCGGCTGATGTATAGCCAAAAAACTCAGCATCAAAGAGATCAATACCTGCCAACCCGCCGCCCGCTTTTACATAATGTGGATCTTGCAACCACTGTGCCAGAACATCCTCTGGCACATATCCCAAAGAATCAGCTAAATGCTGTCTTATCTCCTCCTCCGAAATGGCTGTGATCCCTTCGACCCCCTGGCAGAGATTTTGCCAGAACTCATCTATATCTTTGGCACCTGGGAAGCGACCGCTCATTCCAATAACCGCTATATCACTATCATAGATATCGTCCTCATTGTTATATGTCATCTTCAATCCTTTCTGAGCGACGAGAGCGCAATCTTGCTCGTCTGCGTTGCAGCATGGCGTTTTTACGGTTCTCTCTGCCGACCTCCCGTTGCTCAGTGTCTCCCTTCGCAGCCAACAAGGTCGATTGCTCTTGCAGCAAGAACTCACTTAATGAGTGAATGGTGGGGTATTGGAAAAACATCTCTACCATCGAGATCTCTCTCACCACGAACTGGCGCAGTTTGTTATAGGCCCGCACCATGAGCAAGGAATTGCCACCCAATTCAAAAAAGTTATCATGGATGCCAATCTTCTTTGCAGGCAACAATTCCTGCCACACCGCAGCAATCGTCTGCTCGATGTTAGATTGTGGGGCGACATATGCTTTCCTCTCCTCATGAGCACTGATATCCGGGAGAGGCAGATGCTTGCGATCCACTTTTCCGTTGTCCGTCAGCGGTAAAGTAGCGAGAAGCATGATGGCAGTGGGAACCATATACTCAGGAAGCTTTTCTTTCAGGAAGGCACGTAACATCGTATCTGTGACAGCTTTTGTCGGCGCAGGTATCGCCTCTGAAATAGCCTGTGTAGTGGGTAGAAATGACCAGCCGTTAGAACTAAGTGGATCTATCCGGCCACAGAGAAGACTATGCAGGAGTACGCTGCTCTCTGGCAATTGAAAGAACGGGCGGATTGACGCAAAATCGAGGCCGCCAATGGAACAAAGTCCTATATGCTGCTCAGGGGCAGACAAGGCTAATAGCTGGCTCATATAACCCGCTTCCAGCAGACAAAAATCTCTGGCAAGCTCCCCATACTGTTCAGAAAGCGTGGCAGGGTCTCCAACGAGAAAGAGAGAGAAAGCCGATTGTTCAAAAATGGGTTGATTCACCGACCCATGCACGTCTTGCGAAAGAACAACATCCGCTGAGATCAACATAAGCCGGTGAGTACGTGGATTGTAGTAGTAGATACCTGCTGCCAATCCCTCAACGCGCCCTGGTTTAATATACATATAGGTTTGAACCGGATAGAGACTGCTGGCAGAAGGATAAAGATATTTCGGCAAGCCTGCAAGCTCTCTAGAGCACAGAGAACTCAGAAAATCGCTCAACTGTGATAGAGGAACAGGCTCTTGCATAAAGCTGCGATAGCTTACACGTTCTCGATACTTCCTCTCAATATCGGGTCCCTGTGGAGCTTCTGGCAGCGCAACCTCTACCTTATCGGTATCTTTGCGCAGGCTGGCCTGACCAAATTGCATCTCTAGCTTACGCACAGCCTTATACCGTTCATCATCGCTCACAGCGACTTGCAGCGAACTCGCATAAGCTTTTTCGCGGGATTCTTCCAGGGTCTTCAAGGCTTCTGAGGACTCCTGGCGTGGCACCACATAGGCCACCAGGCGCTTCTCGCCCTGGTCCTGCTCCGTCACAGCGGCAACAACAGCCATACGCACGGCAGGATGTTGCAAGAGCGTCTCCTCTATCTCGCCCAGTTCGATGCGATGGCCTAACACCTTGACCTGGAGATCTTCTCTCCCTAAAAATTCGATATTGCCATCGGGCAAATATCGACCCACATCGCCAGTACGATACAATCGCTCCCCGGTAAGCGGGTGAGAAATAAAACTTGCCTGCGTCTTTTGCTCATCTCGCCAGTAGCCTCTGGCTAACCCAATACCACCAATGTAGAGCTGCCCCGGCACCCATACAGGATACGGCTCAAGCGCTTCATTGAGCACAAAAAAGCGTTGATTACACATGGGCTTCCCATAAGGAATACTCTTCCAGGAAGGATCAACGGTTGTAATGGGATAAAGGATAGACCATATGGATGCCTCAGTCGCTCCTCCCAGGCTAACAATGTTCAGATCCGGGATAAGGGATCTGGCCTGATCAGGTAATGAGACAGGAATCCAGTCCCCGCTCAAAAGCGCTAAGCGCAGGCAAGAAGGTTCTATACTTTCAGGCTGTGCTTGCGCATACTCCACAAGCATCTGGAAGAGTGCGGGTACTGAATTCCAGATGGTAACTTGCTCCTGCACAATCAGCTTCAACCATGAGTCAGGATTACGTATACTTCCTTCCTCCGGCAAAACAATCGTCCCGCCAGCAGCCAGCAGGCCAAAGATATCATAGACTGACAGATCGAAATTTAAGGCAGAAAGGGCCAGCACACGATCATTGCAGTTCACACCAAACCGTTGATTAATATCCAGAATAGTGTTGACTGCACCGCGATGATCAATCATGACTCCCTTTGGCAAGCCGGTCGATCCAGAAGTATAAATTACATAGGCAAGATCATCGGGTGTCTGCACAGGGTCCAGAGGAGGGAGATCAGGCGTGTGTAGATCCAGGTGATCAACGCATATGCGCATCAGCCCTTCAGGCCAGTGAAGCTCACTCTCTACCCAGGATTGAGTTAAGGCGATCTGGACATTTCCATGCTCTAAAAGATAATGCAATCTCTGTTGCGGAAGATGAGCATCAATTGGCAGATACGCGGCCCCTGATTGTAGTATGCCAAGAACTCCTGCTACCTGCTCCCAACCTTTCTCCATTACAATCGCAACGAGCTGACCAGGGCGGACACCAGACTGGCGCAATTGATGGGCGAGTTGTAAGGATGCGTTGTATACTTCCTGATACGTCAACGTTTTAGCAGGAGAAATAATAGCCGGTTGATCCGGTCGTTGCGCCACCTGATCGAGAAAAAACGAGTGAAGCAGCCTATCGGACACCGGGGCATCCGTTGCATTCACCAGCTCCCTCTGCTCCATATCCCGTCGTAAAAAGGACTGTCTGACAACCTCGCTCCAACTCTCCTCGACCGTTGCCAGGCGCTGAAGCAACGAGCAATACGCATCAAAGAGCGCATCTACAAGACCCTCTGGAAATACAGCATCAACAGATTGCCAGTGGGAGAGCAGTTCCCCCTCCACTTCCACCACCTGAAGATCCAACCAGACCTGCGGTGTCTGACTTACACAATAGACCACGTTCTGCCAGGGCTTAGGACCCTTCACGGCAATATCGTCTAGTAGCAAGCTAGTAAACACAATGGGCATGAGAGCCTTACCTGCTCCGCCTTGTTTGCGAGCAAGATCGCGCAAAACACGAATGCCACTATAAAAGCTATGCTCCTGATCATCTCTGAACTGTGCATGTAAGCGTTGTACACGCTTCTCAAAGGTCTCACTGACAGAATAATCGGCTTCCAGTAAAGTTAGAGAGGTAAAATCTCCCATCACCCTCTGGATCTGAGAATGGCAAGGAGGACGCTCAAAGGTACTGACATTCATGGTAAAGCGAGAAGATTTGCTCCATGCGGCAATCACTTCTGCAAAGGCCGTCAACAACATATC
>JAICIM010000368.1 GCA_025928885.1 Ktedonobacteraceae bacterium
ATTCGTGCGCCCTGAGCGCGACCTGAGAACTGTCTGGCCACGGCGTTTGCACTGCGGATCTCTCTTGAGATACCTTTCGGCGAGGTAGCGCCATCCATGCGGAAGATCACCTCCGGGTCGAGCAGTGTGAGCAGCGCTTCAAAGTTGCCGGTGCGCGAGGCGGCGAGAAAGGCATCGACCACGGTTCGCTGGCGTTCAAAATCGACAGGCTTCGCCGTTTCCGCTCCCCGTACCCGGCGGCGTGCGCGAGAAGCGAGCTGTCTTGCCGCCGTCTCCGAACGCTCGACGATAGGTGCAATCTCATCGAAAGGCACCGCGAAGATGTCGTGTAGCACGAAGGCGAGTCGCTCAGCAGGAGGGAGGGTGTCGAGAACGACCAGCAGCGCCAGCCCAACCGAATCTGCCAGTAGTAGCTCCTGCTCCGGGTCGATCCCGCCCTCGCGGCTCGTGATCGGTTCGGATGCGGATGCTTCCAGCGACTCTTCGCGCCGTGAGTGGCGCTGGCGCAACATGTCGAGGCAAATTCGCGCAACCACTGTAGTCAGCCATCCTCCCAGGTTTTCGATGTCGCTTGTCTCGGAGCGGCTGAGGCGAAGCCACGATTCCTGTATCGCGTCGTCTGCCTCGGGGAGCGAGCCGAGCATCCGGTAGGCCACCGCTTGCAGGTGGGGCCGACTGGCCTCGAATTGTTCTGCCAGCCATTCGTGTTTGTTCATCAGTGCTATTTCCTTATTGTGGTAACAATTATTCTCTCATTGTAATGACGAGCGAGATTCAACTTCGCCCATCGGTCACATTCTTTCGTTGCGTTCCGTCATTGTAGTGACGAGGGAAATCCAGCCGATGTGACCGGGAAACGAACTCCCATTGCAGTGCTGGCCGGACGGCCTCGTCCAGGATGCAACCTGAACGTCAAGAGGTTGGCGATGTAAGGACACAAAACGTACAGTTTTTATGGCAGATGAAAGGTAGGTTATGACAATGGCTGATGAGAAAATTCTGATGTTGACGATGGCGGTTACAGATATGGCGAAGGCCAAAGCGTTCTACGCGGAGCAATTAGGCTGGTCTGTCGTCCAGGATTACGGACAGGGCGATCACCATTGGGTCTCGCTTGTACTCCCGGGAGGAGGTGCCTCTCTGACCTTATCAACGATGCATGGAAATATGAAACCTGGCTCGATGACGCTCTATCTCTCGACTGCAAATATTGAAACGACGTACAACGAATACAAAGCAAAGGGCGTCGAGGTCGATGAAGTGAAGAATGACCTGTATGGCCCGGGTTCTGGCGTCAAGTGGTTTGGCCCCATCAGTGATCCCGATGGCAACCAGTGGATGATGGTTCAGTCTGAACACGGACCGCAATAGTCGTTCGTTTCCGCCTCTCGAACTCATGTTTTTTGTGAAAAGGTGAGTTCGGGAGGTGAGCAAAAAAGAAGAAGTTTTATCGGGCCTTCCGTGTTATACTGCTCCTCTGTACAGCCAGGAGCGGAGACGCGAAGGCCCTGAACAAGGGCGTTCTGATAGCGGAAGTCAGGGAAAGCCTGATGAAAAGATTCAGAGGGAACGTATAATAGTATGGTTCAGGAATATATTGAGATTCGTAATGCTCGCGAGAACAACCTCAAGGAGGTCTCGCTGAGGCTGCCCAAGCGTCAAATCACAATTTTTACTGGTGTATCTGGTTCGGGGAAGTCATCGGTGGTCTTTGATACTATCGCAAATGAATCACAACGGCTATTATTTGAAAATTTTAGTATGTTCGTTCGCAACTTCCTGCCACGCTATCCTCAACCCGATGCCGATGGGATTGAAAACCTGAGCATGGCGGTGATTGTTGATCAGAAACGTCTGGGTGGGGGATCGCAATCGACGGTGGGAACGGTGACCGATATTGCGTCTGTGTTGCGCCTGCTCTTTTCGCGGCTCGGCACACCCTACGTGGGTTATGCCAATGCGTTTTCCTTCAATGATCCCCAGGGTATGTGTCTGGAGTGTAACGGGCTTGGCCGCAAGATCGGCATTGACCCCGAGGCGCTTATTGACAGAACGAAGTCTTTGAACGAAGGTGCAGTCATCGCACCGGGCTTGCCGGGTTGGGAGCGCGACCTCTATGTACGTTCTGGCCTCTTTGATAATGACAAGAAATTGGTTGATTATACAGCAGAAGAGTTGGATCTGCTGCTCAATAGCGGACCACGCAAATACAAACTGGCTATTGGCAACAAGGAGATGAATGCCACGTACGAAGGTCTGGTTTTTAAATATAACCGGAAATTCATGGCAAAAGATATTCAAGCCATGCCGGAGCGCACCCGGCAAAAAGTGGAGCCTTTCCTGAAGCTCGGCCCTTGCCCGCTCTGCAAGGGGACACGGCTCAATCAAGCGGCCCTGAGCTGCAAAATCAATGGGTATGCTATTGCCGATATGACAGCGATGGAGATTGATGAGCTTTTAGAGGTGGTCAAGGGTATCACAGACCCGGCGGCGGCACCAATTGTGCGCACGTTGACCGAACGGCTGCAACATCTGGTGGATATTGGGCTGGAGTATCTGAGCCTGGATCGCGCAACGGATACGCTGTCCGGGGGTGAGTCGCAGCGAGTGAAGATCGTCAAGCATCTCAACGGGAGTCTTGTGGATGTGATGTATGTCTTCGACGAACCGAGTGTCGGCCTGCACCCGCGCGATGTTCACCGTTTAAACGAATTGCTGGTAAAGCTGCGCGATAAAGGTAATACTGTGATTGTGGTGGAGCATGATCCCGATGTCATCAAAGTTGCGGATTACGTTGTGGATATGGGGCCATACGCGGGGAGTGAAGGCGGTCAAGTCGTGTATGAGGGGAGCTTTGCTGGCCTGCTCAAAGCTGACACGCTCACCGGCAACCATTTGCAGGCTACAAGGCCGCTCAAGGATGAATTTCGACAGGCGAGTGGTGTATTGCCGATTGTGCATGCGACAGCCAATAACCTGAAGGATGTCAGCGTAAATATTCCTGTCGGTGTCTTGACGGTCATTACAGGTGTAGCTGGTTCGGGCAAAAGCTCGTTAATCAATGAGGCTTTTCTGCGCCAGCATCAGGGCGCGGTGGTGATTGATCAATCAGCGATAGGCGCGTCCAGCCGTTCCAATCCCGCCACCTATACAGGCATCATGGATGATGTACGGAAAGCGTTTGCAGGCGTGAACCGCGTCGATGCCGGTCTGTTTAGCTTTAACTCAAAGGGGGCCTGCTCCAATTGTCAGGGGTTGGGCGTGACCTACACCGATCTGGGCTTCCTTGAGGGCATCAAGTTGCCTTGCGATGTGTGTGGCGGCAAGCGCTTTAAAGAGGAGGTGCTGGCCTATACCTTCAATGGCAAATCAATTGCCGATGTTCTGAGCATGACTATCAATCAGGCACTCTCGTTTTTTACCCTCAAAGAGGTGCTGCCAAAGCTTCAGGCGATGAGCGATGTCGGCCTGGATTACCTGACGCTTGGGCAACCTCTCAGCACGCTCTCAGGCGGCGAATGCCAGAGGATGAAATTAGCCAGCGAACTGCACAAACGGGGCAGTATCTATGTCATGGATGAGCCAACGACCGGGCTGCACCTATCGGATATTGGTCGCCTGTTGACCATTATGAACCGGTTGGTCGATGGCGGGAACACGGTGATTGTGATTGAGCACCATCTCGATGTGATTCGTAATGCAGACTGGATCATTGATATGGGTCCAGAGGGGGGGAATAAGGGTGGCATGGTCATCTTTGAGGGGACACCACGAGAACTGCCTGGCGCAAAGCAGTCGCTGACAGGTCGATACTTGCAATAGGTCTGTGTTTTCGCTGTTCAATGCGGCTTTGCAGTCCGTGTGCTGTTCCGCTTGACAGAGAAGCTCTTCTCTTTGTATATTGACCATGAGATCAACACGTATCGAGTATATCTGTACATTGATACTTTGGTCAATACCTTTCTGGAGGATTGTTTACATGTGTTTTCAGTGGGAGGAAGATTATGCCGGGGAAAAAAGCACCGGAGGAGTTGCGTCGAGAACAGATTTTGCAAGCGGCATTTCGGGTTGCTGTGCATGAGGAATTGGAGCAGATGACTATCCGTCAGGTTGCCGCCGAGGCAGGACTGAGTACAGGTCTAGTCTTCTTTCACTTCAAATCGAAGCAGGCACTACTGCTGGCACTACTCGACCGGCTGCTTGAATCGCTCTATGAGACCTGGGAAGTCCCTGAAACCCTGTCTCCTTCAGAACGCTTGCTTGCCTGGCTCCAGCTTGATCTTCAGGACCTCCAACCATATGAGGATCTCCCACGAGATGAGCAAGGACACTTGAAGCTGTTTTTCTCGTATTGGATGCTGGCCGCAAACGATCCTGCCATCGATGAGCGTATGAAGGCTGCACATGAGCGTTCCAGGCAGACCCTGTTGCCTATTGTCCGGGCCGTGATCGCCAGCCAGCCAGAACGTTTTCGCGCTGTCACACCCGAGGGATTGGTGACGGTGGCGCTGGCGATCACGAACGGCGTTGCCATGCAGTCCTTGCTCAGTACGCATCGTATCGATGTAGAACAGATCATGGCAGCTCTTCGTGCTCTACTGTTCCCGTCTCCTTCTGAAGATAGGGCGCGTTAGTGTTGAGTAGATGCAGGCGCTTGAAGCGCTGCAAGAAGAAATGCTGACAGGTCGTGCCAGGCCCTTAGATAGAGAGAAAGCCATTACAGCACTGGCTTTGAAGTATGGGTGGGTATGGATATGGTGAACAGCCCTATGTGGGCGAGTCATTCCCGTTCGGGTGCCTCCTGGAGAGGGACAGTCGTGTTAGCATAAATCAGGTCTATTGGCATGGTGAGCTGCACGCTTGCAAACTCTAGCTGTCCGTTCGGTTCGTAGCGTTGGTAGATCCATCTCCCATTCTCGCGCCGATAGACTTCGACGAGTTGGCGTTGCCAGTTGATCAACACGTATTCTCTTATACTGGTCGCCTCCTGATAGTACAGAAATTTTCTACCCCGGTCATAGGCCTCAGTCCCGGGCGAGAGGACCTCTATAATCAGTTTGGGGACGTGAATTGCTTCTTGTCTACCCTGCCAATCGGTTTCATCGCAGCTCACATGCACATCCGGGTAGGTATAGCGAGCAGCGTTGAGCCGGACTTTTATATCTGATGTGTGGACATGGCAGGGGTGCTGGAGTCGATCATCTAGCCACTTCGCGGCATTGAGGGCAATGCGTCCGTGGTCGATAGTCCCACCAGCCATTGCCAGCACTTCGCCATCTAGATATTCGTATTTCGTGTTGGGGTCGTTTCTTTCAAGTTCCAGATACTCTTCAACAGACAGCCAATGTCGCGGCGGATTTGCTGCTATTGTTGCACCTCTCAATTTCAAACATCTCTGCGTAGTATACAGCATCGATAGGGCAAAGGCAGCTTTTCAGGATCATTGTGGCTAGCTGGATCGGGTATCGACCAGGGTGGCGAGATCAGCCAGGATCGGACACCGGATGACATCTTTGAGGGACACGGAGCGGTTCAGGACGATTGCCAGTTGCACTGCCGACAGTGATGTGCCTCCCCGATCGAAGAAGTGATCTTGCCGTCCAATCTCCTGCTGAGGGACAGCGAGAACCTTTGCCCATGCGGCAGCCAAACGATGTTCGGTCGGAGTACATGGCGCGTGGTAGTCCTCCTCGATGGTGTCGAGTTCGCTGGCAAGAGCCGTGAGTCTCTTCCTGTCGATCTTGCTGTTGCTGGTCAATGGGAGCCTCTCCTGCCAGTGGAAGCTCGACGGCACCATGTATTCAGGCAGCGATTGGCCCAGTCGGTCGCGCAGGATGGCGGCTTCAAGAGACTGTTGTCCGCAGTAGAAGGCGGTCAGGCACTTGCTGTGGTTGGCTCGCT
This sequence comes from Ktedonobacteraceae bacterium, assembly GCA_025928885.1. Classification (GTDB taxonomy): domain Bacteria; phylum Chloroflexota; class Ktedonobacteria; order Ktedonobacterales; family Ktedonobacteraceae; genus JAICIM01. Next base: position 5,902 of record JAICIM010000368.1, read on the forward strand.
CGGCGACCACCACTGCACCAGCGCGAATGCCGGGTATCCGCAGCAGCGTGTTTTCGATCTCGCCAATCTCGATCCGAAAACCGGAGATCTTGACCTGCGTATCCCGACGACCCAGGAACTCCAGTTTGCCCTCAGGGAGCCAGCGACCGTAATCGCCACCCCTATAGAGCCGGTGGCCTTCACGATGCGGGTCGGCCAGGAAGGCTTGCCGGGTGCGCTCCGGGTCGTTGATGTAGCCCCGGCCAACGCAAATGCCGGAGAAAACGATCGCTCCGGGTGCGCCGAGCGGCACCGGTAAAAGGTGTTCATCGACGACGTATACGTACACATTGTTAATGGGGCGACCGAGCGGAACTCGCTCCTGATTCGGCACCCGGTCCATGATCTCATGGTTGGTATCGTCTGAGGTCTCGGTCAGCCCGTATGCGTTGACCAGCTTGATCTTCGGTTCAGCCGCGAACCAGCGTTGTGTGAGTTCCTTCTTGAATGCCTCGCCAGTGACTGACACGTAGCGCAGGTCTGGTAGGGAGCGTGGATGGTGCTCCAGATAGGACAGCACAACTTCAAGGTATGATGGCACAACCTGGAGGACTGTTACGCCGTCTGCGCTGATTTTATCGACAAATCGTTGGACATCCAGGATCAGTTCCTGCTCGATCAGCAGCGTTCGCCCGCCGACCAGAAGCGCGGAGAAGAGTTGCCATAGCGAGATGTCGAAGCACTGAGGAGCTATCTGTGCGACCACCTGCCCCGCACGGATCTCTAAATCCTCGATCTTGGCGTACAGGTGATTGAGCATGCCTATGTGTTCACACATTGCGCCTTTAGGCTCGCCAGTAGAGCCGGAAGTGAAGAAGATGTAGGCCAGCTGGTCAGGCGCGACGCAGATGTCAGGGTTGCTAGCAGCGTGGTCTTCTGCACAGGCTGCATGGATGAAGATCTGCTGTATTGCGGGTAATGAGGCGAGGGCGTGTTCGAGTGTGGTCGTACTGCCGGGTTCAGTCAGCACGAAGCGGCACCCGGAGCGTGAAAGGGTAAGTGCGATGCGATCGGCTGGGAAGTGAGGCTCAATGGGCAGGTAGACGCCACCGGCCTTGAAGATCGCGAGGACGGCGGCCATCCAGTTCAGATTGCGCTCAGTCACCACCGCAACAACGTCTTCGCGGCACAGCCCCCGCGCTAATAACGCTCGTGCCAGTCGGTTGGCGCGGGCATTGAGTTCCTGGTAGGTCCATTGTTCTGTGCCGTGGATGGCCGCGATTGTGTGAGGATGCGCCTCCACCTGCTGCTCGAATAGCTCGTGGAAGCGC
>JAICIM010000754.1 GCA_025928885.1 Ktedonobacteraceae bacterium
CTCACCCACGCCGCCCCCTGTCGCTATTTCTCACAGATGTGACTTATGTCGTTGTCGTTACCCGCAAATAATCCTATCTTTAAAATAGGAAACCTCCGTACCTTTTATACGTAGATTATTTTGACGAGAATACGATATATCGTTTGTATACGCGGTAAGAATGAGATATGTCGTGATGAAAATAGATAGACGAGTGAAAGGAAAATACTATGGCGAAATATAGCTTTTGCAATGTACCGGCGTGGGGACATGTCAATCCCACGCTGCCCGTCGTTCAGGAGTTGGTGAGGCGCGGCCACCAGGTCAGCTACTATCTCACCGAAGAGTTTCGCGAGACCATTGAGGCGACCGGGGCCGTTTTTCAGCCCTACGAATCGAAGATCAAGGAACTGGCAAAAGGCGGTATTGGCGGTCGCAATATCGGTATGGGGCCAAGAATATTCATAATGGAGGATCGTAAGTTCGTTCCGCCACAGGTGATTGATCGCATGCATGCGGAGCAGCCAGATGTCATCCTCTATGACTTTATGTGTGGCTGGGCAAAGGCGATCCGAGACGAACTGCATGTGCCTGCGATCGCTATGCGTGCCACTTACGCCTCAAATGAGCAGTTCAACCTGTTCAAACATATCCGCGCTGGTATGCAGAGTTCGCCCGGTGGGCAGGAATTTGCGGAACGGTTTAAGGCGCTTCAGGCCAGCTCGTCCGAAAATCCGCTGGAGGAGATCACCAGAGAATTTACCGATGTCGAGCCGCTCAATATCATTTTCATGAGCCGCGCATTTCAGCCAATGGCCGAGACGTTTGATGAGCGCTTCCTCTTTGTTGGCCCCTCCATTCAGACGCGTCATCAGACGAACAGCTTTCCCTTTGACAAACTTGACACGAAGCTACCACTGCTCTACATCTCAATGGGTAGCGTGATGACCAATCAGCCGGAGTTTTATAAACAATGCTTTGAAGCGTTTGGGGACCAGCCCTGGCAGGTAGTGCTCACGGTGGGTAGATCGACCGATACGAGCCAGCTTGGCCCTGTTCCCGCCAACTTTCTGCTCTCATCCTATGTGCCACAGCTTGAGATTCTGCCGCGTACCCGCGTGTTTGTGACGCATGCCGGAACGAATAGCGTGATGGAAAGCATGTATTATGGTGTGCCGATGGTGCTGATTCCACAGCAGCCGGAACAGCAGATGCACGCACGCCGTGTCGTCGAACTGGGATTGGGTGTGCATCTGGATAAAGGGGCCGTGACCGCTGACAGACTGCGCGAGGCCGTCGAACGCGTCGCCAATGATCCCCAGTATCGCACACACGTCCAGGCCATGCAGCAGCGCATGCATGAAGATGGAGGCTATCAGCGAGCGGTCGATGCGATTATCGCATTTACGCAACTGCATGTAGCCCACGTTTGAGATCTATCAGGTGCTGGTAGCATTGAAGCGATTGCTACCAGCATGTGATGCTGCTAACCGACGCTCACAACGCGGTTTCTGATCAGGCCAACATTTTCTACCTCGGCCTCGACAACATCGCCAGGTTTGAGAAATTCGGGTGGCGTGCGTGAGAAGCCAACGCCGCTGGGGGTGCCGGTTGCGATGATATCTCCCGCCTCCAGCGTCATGCCTTGCGAGAGGACCGAGATTGCCTTATTGATCGAGAAGATCATCAGGTTGGTGCGCGAATCCTGCCTGGTCTCGCCATTGACGCGCAGGCGCAGGGCCAGATTGTGTGGATCGGGGATCTCGTCCGCCGTAACAATCCACGGTCCGATCGGGCAGGAGCCATCGAGGCTCTTCCCTTTGAAGAACTGCTTGTGGCGTGCTTGCAGGTCACGAGCTGTGATATCGTTCAGCACTGTATAGCCAAAGACGTAGGAGAGCGCATCTTCCTCACGAATGTTCTTCCCGCTCTTGCTCAGCACAACCCCCAGCTCGACCTCCCAATCGATCTCAGTGGAGACAGCGGGATCGATGACGATCTCACCATAGGGAGCGTTGATGGCGGTGGGAGCCTTTGTAAAAAATACAGGGATTTCGGGAGCCTGTCCGCCATGACCGCGCACGTGAGCCGTTTCCTGAGCATGTTCGCGATAGTTAACGGCCAGGCAGAACACGTTTTTGCGTGGTCGAGGAATCGGTGCGGCCAGTTGCACCTCGCTGAGCGCATGAGCGGCCCCGATATCAGAATAGGTCCGTACCTGCGTAAAGCGGCGTGTGCCAGCCTTCGCCAGAATAGCCTGAAGTGTGGACTGATACTGCTCATACTGATCGATAAGATCGAGCATCTGATCGGGAAGCGTTAGCGAAATCGCCCGCGCGGCCAGATCAAGATCGAGTACCTCGTCATCGCGCACAAG
>JAICIM010000488.1 GCA_025928885.1 Ktedonobacteraceae bacterium
ATGGCTGAAGATCTCGTATTAGAAGAAAAGGATAGACCTGAGTAAGGCTGATTTTCGATACACTGAGAAGTCTTTTCCCTTGACTTCTCAGCGCCTGTGGTGCATCGCTAGCACTATCGATTTTCTCTCTGATCTCTTCTCTCAAGCAGCAAGTCGTTTGAGAGAAGAGATCAGTGCTCAATTAGAATATAACATGCAGGGCTTTCAAGCCATGAAATGACAGGTTTTCTTGCCATTCTAAAGGAGCATCTGCTAACTGAAGAGCTGGCATGCTTCGCAAAATAGTCATTATAGCGATCTGAATTTCAAGGCGAGCCAGCGCCGACCCGACACAATAATGGATATTATTCCCAAAGGCCAGATGCCGATTATCCTGCCTGCAAATGTTGAGGGTATCAGGGTTCTGAAACTGGTGCGGATCTCTATTGGCAGCACCTAGCATCAGCATGACACTTTGCCCCTTATATATTTTTTTTCCTCCTATTTCGGTCGTCTGTTTAGCTATGCGGGCAGTGAATTGGACAGGACTGTCATAACGCAGCAGTTCCTCGACGGCACTCACAATTAATGTTGGATCGTCACGTAACCTCTGCATTTCTCTGGGATTGCGTATTAGAGCAAATATTCCATTCCCGATAGCGTTTGTTGTCGTCTCATGGCCGCCTCCAAACAGGCCAATACAATTCATCAGTAGTTCATCTTCACTCAATACCACGCCGTGATCTTCTGCCTGAAGCAGGGCGTCTATCAGATCACCTTTAGGATGGGTACGATGCTCGGCAACTATCACACGCAAATAATCCGTAAATTCTTGTATGCTGCGCATTAATCGCGTACACATGTCAATCGTCGGCGGATTCCCCAGAAAGTCAGCAAGATCATCTGACCAGCGCTTCAACTGATGGTGCTCATGAGGCGGGATGCCAAGCATATTCGCGATAACGTGAAAGGGCAATGGAAAAGCAAGATCCCGAATAATGTCTATGCGCCCTTTAGCCAGGGCGGGAGCAAGCTGCTCATTGACAACATCCTGAATGTGTTCGCGCCATTTTTCCACCATACGGGCCGACAGCGCTTTATTGACCAGAGAGCGAATGTGTGTATGTTTCGGCGGATCTGCATAGAACATAAGATTAGAGATATGATCAAACAAAGGGCCGAATTTATGCCAGCCTTCCTCCTGTAAAGCGGCTCCGCGCATGACGCGCTCAGAAGATAAGTCACGGTTGGCAAGGCCCGAAACAACCTCTGCATACGAAGTGACCACCCAGCAGCCCAGGTGACTATCCAGGTGAACAGGATACCTGGCTCTCACCCGCTGGTAAAATGGGTACGGATCTGTAAAAATGGCTGGTTCGCATAAATCATACTCACGCGGCATTGCAGCCTCCCATCAAAATTTCTATGCGGACAACGCTTAACTCTACTTCACTCACCACATGCCTTATCAATACAATCTCTTAGCAATGAAGCTAATGTCTGCACTTGTGGATCATCAAGTATAGTAGAATGATTTCCTGGCACAACATGGATCTTTATTTCTCCAGTTGTAAGGGTATCCCAGCCACGAGAAAGGGTATATTTTCTGGGTATCTCGCTCTGTCCAGCTTCAGCTTCTTTCACCCCTTCTTTAGCTCTGAAGAGTACTACATTGCCGGAGTATATCTGGGGTATGTATGTTTGAGAGGCGTGAAGATTTATTGCAGTAACGCGTATTACACGACGCGCCTGCTCGATACCTATGTCTGGAGTCAAAATGCCACTACGTTTCATCTCCTCGATAAGAAGCTTAAATTGCTCTTCCGGTTCGAGCTGCTGACCCTCCTTATCCACTAGAGTGGTAGGATAGTGTTCCTGGAGTAGCATCCTGGCGAGAGCCAGGTCGCCGCGATCAAGTGGCTCTACGTGCGCAGGTATAACGCCAGGCAGGTTTTCCAGACCACTATCCATAATGGCAAGGAGGGCTACTTTGTGTCCTTGCTGACACAATTGTTGAGCCATTTCAAAAGCGATACTTCCTCCCAGAGACCAGCCTCCTAGCAGGTAAGGCCCTTGAGGTTGTCTGGCCCGAATAGCGCGAATGTAAAAATTTGCCAGATCTTTGAGGTTATCATAGGTGCTGCCCTGCCCATCGAGATCTGGTATTTGTAGTCCATAGAAGGGATAGTCCGTCCCCAAATGGTGTGCCAGACTATAATAGCGGAAAAAAGTACCTCCCAGCGGGGGTAAACAGAAAAATGGCAGCTTTGATCCAAGCGGCTGGATAGGTATCAGTACAGGACCTTTCTCATCGCTCGCATCTCGCCGCAGGACCACTGCCATCTCTGCGATTGTCGGATACTGAAACAACATAGATAAGGCGAGTTCGCGCCCTACCAATGCCTCTATACGAGACATCAAACGTACCGCCAAAATGGAATGCCCGCCAAGCTCAAAAAAGTTATGCGTAATATCAAGCTGCTCTACCCCCAGCACCTCGCGCCAGATGGATAAAAGTTGAGCCTCTAAGGCATCTCTCGGATATATATGTTGTGGCTGTACATCGCTGTAATCAACCCTGGGTAGAGCCTGGCGATCAATTTTGCCGTTGGGTGTTAATGGCAACTGCTGCACGCTCACAAACTGTGAGGGGATCATGAACTCAGGTAATCGCCCCTGTAAATAGCTCCTCAGTTCCTGGCTCGAAGGCATCACATCCTTCCCGACCACATATCCGACCAGGCGCTGCCCTCCCAGAGCATCCGTCTGCACCACGACCACACACCGCTGCACCTGTCGATGTTGCTCCACGACCGTCTCGATTTCTCCCAGCTCGATGCGATTCCCCCGCAATTTGATCTGCTGATCGTTCCTTCCCACATACTCGATCATCCCATCGGGCAAATAGCGGACTCTATCTCCCGTCCTGTACAGCCTCCTGCCTCCTTGCCTGCTCAAAGGATGCGCCAGAAACATCTCAGCCGTCATGTCCGCGCGGTTGAGATAGCCCTGCGCCAGCCCTTCTCCTCCAATGTAGAGTTCGCCTACCACTCCTACTGGAACCAACTGCTCCGAGCGATCCAGGATATAGACCTCGGTGTTGGCTAAAGGCCGTCCCAGCGGCACCTTCTCCCCAGGCTCTCGTCCGCCTGCCTGTTCCTCCAGTTCATTGACCAGCACTCCAATTGTCGTCTCGGTCGGTCCATAGTGGTTGAGGATCGCACAGTCTCCTCCCAGTTCCCGCACCGCGTTGACCATTCCCCAGTTGAGACTTTCTCCTCCAAAAACCAGGAAACGACGCGGAAGCAGGAAAGGTCGCAGTTCTTCAGGACAACTGACCAGTAAGGCTTGCAGATGCGAAGGCACGATCTTGAGGACATCGATGCAACGCTCTCGGCCATAGTGGGCAAAGCGCTCACCTGAGAGAATCACCTCATAGGGCAACAGATGTAAACAGCCTCCCGAAGCCAGGGAAGCGAAGATGACCGTGTTGCCCAGGTCCGCTGCCAGCGTGGAAACAGTCGCAAACTGCATCTTTCCCTGGGGAGCCAGCCGTCTTTGCATCTCCTGCATGTAGTTCACGACGCTTCGCTGCCGGATCATCACGCCTTTGGGTCGGCCCGTAGAGCCAGAGGTGTATATGATGTAGGCCAGCTGCTCGGCATCGAACAACGTCTTTCGCATCGGTTCCTGCTCATCCTGATTTAGCGCTTCTGGCAAACAGAGTACCTGGAGTTGTGAGAATGGCATGGTCTCGATCCACTGCATCCGGGTTACCACCACCCTTGCTCCGCTATCCTCCAGCATCCACGATAGACGACCTGAAGGAAGCGTAGGGTCCAGGGGAAGATAGGCTCCTCCCGCCTTGAGAATGCCCAGCAAGCCAATCATTAGTTCTAGCGAGCGATCCAGGCACAGCCCGACGATGCCGCTGGGTCGGACCTGGAGTTGCTGCAAATGGGCTGCAACTCGCTGCGCATAACGGCTGAGAGCGTCATAAGTCAGACAGCAGTCATCTACCACCACGGCAATGGCATCAGGAGTACGCGCCCCTTGCGCTTCGAGCAGATCAGCTAGCCCTATCCCGGCATCCAGTGGGCGCTCAGTTGCGTTCCAATCGATCAGTAGCCTTCGTCGTTCCTCCGGCAACAGCAGCGGCAGTGCCTCCACCGGAGTCTCAGGGGCTGAGACGATCCCCTCCAACAATATCTGCCAGTGTGCAAGCATCCGACTGATCGTAGTGCCGTCAAAAAGATCGGTGTTATAGACCATGACACACGAAAGCCCTTGCTCACTGATGAACAGGTCGAGGGTGAGATCAAACTTCGCCGTGGCATGTTCGATTTTCAGGGTCTCAAGCGTCAGTTCATCAGGGACCTCTCGCTGCTCCGTGGCCTGCTGCACACTCAAGAGGACCTGGAAGAGAGGGGAGCGGCTCAAATCGCGAACCGGTTGCAATTCCTCGACCAGGTGCTCAAAGGGGACATCTTGATGCATATAGGCACCCAGGGCAACCTCCCGAACGCGGGTGAGCAGTTGTTGGAAAGAGGGATTACCCAACAGGTCTGTACGCAAGACCAGTGTGTTGACAAAGAAACCGATCAAGCCTTCCAGTTCGGCACGGGTGCGATTAGCAATCGGGGTACCTACACAGATATCGGTTTGCCCACTGTAGCGTGCCAGCAGCACCTGAAAAGCCGCCAGCAGGACCATAAACACAGTGACATTCTCCTGTTGACTCAAACGAAGCAGACCCTGGCTGAGAGCCGCTGGCAGATGCAGCCTCTGAGAGGCCCCCTGGAAGGTCTGCATTGGGGGGCGTGGGTGATCAAGAGGCAAGTCCAGCGCAGAGGCACCTGCCAGCTGACGTTTCCAATAGCCCAGTTGAGCATCCATGACCGCGCCTTGCAACCAGCGGCGCTGCCAGACAGCATAATCGGCATATTGGATCGGTAAAGGTTGCAAGGGGGAGAGGCGTCCCGCCACAAAGGCCTGGTAGAGCGATGTCAGTTCCTGGAAGAAGACTTTATTGGACCATGCATCCGAGATAATATGATGCATGACCATCAATAATACATGCTCTTCTGGAGCCAGTTGCACCAGTAAGGTACGAAACAACGGCCCCTTAGCCAGATTAAAAGGCTGCTGCCTCTCCTGTTGGATCAACCTATGCACCTGTTGGGAACGCTCTTCTTGCGATAAACCCTGCATATCTACAACAGGTAGATGCAATACTTCTTCCGCATGGATCACCTGGACTGGTAGATCTTCTCGTTTTTGAAAGGTTGTTCGTAGAATTTCGTGTCGCTGTATCAACTCCTGGAGACCTTCGTGCAGTGCCTTCCTATGGAGCACACCATGTAACCGCCTATTTCTCTAAATGAGATAGGCTGTGATCTCAGTTTCTAATTGATCCTGAAACCATAGCCTTTGCTGAGCAAACGACAATGGG
>JAICIM010000281.1 GCA_025928885.1 Ktedonobacteraceae bacterium
CTTTACAGCATCACCGCTAGGCCAGCAGCGCTCCTCTCAGGATGAGTACCAAGAAATAGTTCTGAAGCAGTCACCCATTCCAGAGGAGCAACAGACCATCCGTTCCAGGAATATACTGCACTCACACCATGTTGATGCGCCAGAAAGAGCAACATTCGCCGCTCAAAGCACTATACAGCCACCTCATACATGGCAGGCCGCTCAAAGCTCCCACATCCAGGCACAAAGCAGCATCGAGCAGGGAGAGGCGTATCGTGATTCGAGGAATTATACTCAGATCCGCCGGGAAGCAGCCCTCTATGCGCGTCTGCTAGACGGACACGCACGCTGGATGGGCAAATTGGTGCGATGTGTGCAACAATATCCCGCAAACATCCGCCGTCTGGCGTTTATTGACACGCTCTCCCGGCTGTATGGTTTTGATGAACGCAGCCGCCCTCAGCGCCCGGGTGCCTGGTTTTGTCATATGTGTGAACGCCTGACGCATGGGGAGACCCAACTTCCAGAGCTGGTGTATCAATGGGCAGAAACCACACTTGATGAAGAGCAGATAGCAGCATCGCTGCAACAGGGACAGCAAGCCCCCATCGATGAGCGTGAACTGATTACAGCAGAAGAAACAGATGACTGGACCAGCAACATCACACCTCCTTCTCAAGAACCGATGAACAGGGAGATGGCCGAGCAGTTGGCGGCACGGATCAGCCAGGATGTAGCGTCGGACAGTGATCCCTCACAAATAGAAATCCTCGAAAGCAGGTATCCGGGCATCTGGCAAGTGTTGCTGATCTGGAAGCAGGGGGTAGAAATGCTCCTGGACACGGAAGAGCAGTGGGTATCGTATTTTAAAAGGGTTCAGGATACTGCTGCCGTCATGAAATTGATGAAGTATAGAGGATGAATACTGCTTCTTTACAGCCTAAATAAAGAAATGAAGCGAATGGGTTCGTAGAACTTATTGTAACAACATATTTCTCTCATCACAGTCCAGTGGTGATACGGCCAATTTGATTTCCTGAGTCTTCAGAAAACCAGACATTGCCGTCCGGCCCAGAAGTGATCCCTGAAAGTACAGGAAGAACAATACCCTCCCTTTCAAGGGGATACTCATTCATCTTCATCTGCCCTTGCAGGTTCAGGCGTCCAATCTTGCTACTTTCGCATCCTGCTTTCGCGTTGGGGACGCACTCAGTAAACCAGATATTCTTATCCGGGCCAACAGTAATTCCTACAGGAACAGCGTTTGGTGTTGGAATAAGATACTCAGTAATATGACAGCTCTTCGGCGTAATACTCCCAATGACGTTATGCCAAAAGTCGGTAAACCAGACATTCCCATCTGGTCCAGCAACTAGATTATGATTGTTATCCGTACCTGGAACGGGTTGTTCCACATATGGACACTCAGTAATATGCCCATCGGAAGTAATGCTTCCAATACGATTACCACGCTGCTCGTCAAACCAAAGATTCCCATCTGGCCCTTGAGTAATCCAGGCGGCTCCACTATTAGAATTTGGAAGTGAAAATTCTCCAGTGATCCTTCCTGAGATATCCATTCGCCCGATTTTATTGGTTTGAAATTCGGTAAACCAAAGATTCCCATCTTTTCCAGCAGCAAGCCCAACCAGATTACTTCCTGGTGCAGTTGGGAACTCAGTGACTTGACCCCGTGGTGTCACGCGAGCAATTTTGTTTATACCATTTTCAAGCACCCAAAGCTTCCCATCTGGCCCACTAACAATTACTGATGGATTGCTTTTAGGGGTTAAAGAGAACTCAGTAACCTGACCTTGTGGGGTCATGCGCCCAATTTTAGCCATGTTGTCCTCAACAAACCAGAGATTCCTATCTGGCCCCTGAGTAATATCATCAGCATGAACATCTTCTGTTGGAATAGGATATTCAGTAATCACTCCAATGCGATGTCTTTGCTCATAGAAAACCCAAATAAAAGAGCTAAGAAGAACCATAACAAGTGCAATGCTTCCTCCTCTCATTACCCATTTATGCTGAGAAAGCTGTTTGATAGTAAACTTTTTGCTTGGCAGTGGTCTTGTGTAGAGCCTGCTCCGGGATGAGAGAGCGGGAGGGGTCACATCTTCAGTCGTAATGTGCGAGGCACGGGGCCAGGAAGTGGTTTCTGAGGTTCCCAGCAAGTCATCGACTACTTTTCCGATTCCTCGCGCTACATCCTCGAATGCTGCGTCAACAGTATGCCATTCAGTAACAGGCTTGCCATTTGCAGGAAGCGCCTGAATTCGTGCTAGCGGAGTTTGGTTCCAAGCGGTTGGTCTGAGAATAACAGGAACAACTTTTGCCGTTCCAGCTTTATGCCGTTGAAGAGCCTTTCGTACTTCCTGATTCCAACAGTAGTTGGATTTAATGAAATCTGCGCTGACGAGAAGTAAGATGAGATCTGCCTCGTTCAGATGTGCATTAATCTGATGTTCCCAATCTTCACCAGGGAGTATTTTTTGATCGTGCCAAATAGTGATCTTTTCTAAGCGCTCAAGCGGACTCAAATGGTTTCGCAGCTGCTCATGTAACTCCTGATCATCATGAGCATAACTAATGAAGACTTTCACACTCATCTCTGGCTCCTGGGGACGCCATACAGATCAACGTAATATCCTTGAATTTAAACTTATGCTTTAACAAAACGCTTTGCTTCATTATATAGAAGCATTTTTCATCTTGGGATGTTTCTTGAAGGCTATCAATTTTATATTACTTTAAACTTCTCAATATCAATTTTCATACTTTTGTCTAAATAACTGCCATTACCTTTTTTAATCAAAAAATACACATATAAAAATTCTATACCCTCCAAGTCGCGAATTCCTTTAGATCGTTCCTCTTTTTCGTCGCGATGAGGCCAATGATTTATACAAAATTTGGATGCTTGCAAGCCCTCTTGGGCCGCTCCTTCCTTTTACACTACAGTCGCACTTCTTACCTGAGCAAAAAAAGAGCGGCACTCCGAAGGAAAAGCTCTTCATGCAATACTCTGCTTACTATGACATGCTAAAGCTGTATTCATCTCTGCATGATCGAGAAAGGGAAGACCACATGAAGTACTCACATGATACCATAGTGTCCTCGATCCTTGCCAATGATCTGGTGCATTGGCATAAGCAACTCCATCTGCTGCATCAGCGCCTGCGTCCATATTTTGCCCGCCCTGAGCCGTTCCAACGAGCCTTACGCTTCTTGCAGGCGTTGCTCTCGGAGGTTCCCCGCAAAAATGGGTGGCAAGTGGCAGAACAGGCCCGTGAAGCTACCCTGGACGCGCATGCAACGCTTGCTTACTGAAGCGGTCTGGGATGAGCATGGGGTGCGAGACGAAGTACAGCGAGTGGCAGTAGAGACGTTGGGGAGAGAACACGTCATCCTCGCGCTCGATGAAACGCGAATGCAGCCACTTCTCCCAGCCAGGATGGGGTCGAAGGCCGAGATTCTGGGACAATTTGGCTGGTTACCGATGATTGGGACATAGCTACGCGGTATCCTCCTTGTGGAAAACGACTGAACCCCCGCCAGGACCGGCGTGCCGGTCCTGGCGGGGGTTCAAACCACAGGTGTTTCCTTCAGCACGCGGCGATCGAAGCCGACTCTACCCAGGAAGCTTGGCCCCCATAATATCAGCCTTCTCCATGACCAGTGATACGCGCGACAAACTTGGCGTTCGCTCTCGACCCTTGAGCAAGGATGACGAAATGCTCACTGAAAACTTTGAAGGCATCGTCTATCTTGTCTCGATTCGACGGCTTCTCAAGCACCTTGTTCCTGCCACTTACTTTTCAAATGCGCTCTAGGGAGGAGTTAAATTGTATTATGCGCTACGTAGCTGACTTCGCCACTCTGTTGAGGATAGGACATCAGTGCGTCTTGGAAACACTTTCTCAATGAGGATGCGGTGTACTTCTTCATTGCGATCTGCACACAGATCGGATAAGACTGTCAGCCTGTAGTCCTTGTCGATTGCTTCACAGACGGTTGAAAGCACGACACCGCTCGTCGATATGCCACTGAGAACAAGGTGGTCTATATTTTTTGCTCGGAGTAGTATTTCAAGATCGCTTCCGGCAAACGCGCTCAATCGACGCCTCGTGACAACGACATCCGTTTCTGTGAGTGGCAAAACGGGTATTGGGTTGACCAATGCGTCGGCAACCCCAATATCACGCAGAGTACGGAGTCCTTTGCTGCGAGGATTGAAGTCCGGCATATTCGGTCGAAAACCTACGACGACGTAGATAACTGGGATATTGTTTGCGCGTGCGGCATCAATGGTTCGTCGTATTTTTTGTAAATACTCCTCTTTATTGGCTAGTTCGTTCACCATGGGACCTTGTATATCCATGATAAGTAATGCGCTATTGTTTTCCATGTCTATCTCCTTTTCTCATTATGTGCATGTACACGAGATGCCTGAAACCCACATGAACGTGAGTGTGTCTTTCTCGCAAGAACGGCTCTCGCTCATTGGGAGGTGAAGCGACGGCACGGTCCTCGAAGATCAGAGCCTCTTCCAGGTAGTCATGTGCATTGGGCCATTTTCTGCTCACTGGGAAGAGTATACTAGGGGAAATGTGTTGTACCAAGTGTAAAACTACACCTGGTAGGCCGCGAGATCGTCCCGCCTGTTCGCGGATCGGGTCTCTAAGAGTTCCAACAGCAGGAGAGAGCTATGATGAACATCGAACCTGACGCTTCTCACACGCCAGATGTGCTGCGTGATGTCCTTGGCGAGATTGAAGTCCTGAGGATGAAGAGACAGGAAGAGGGAAGGGACCGTCCTCATCCATTCCTCAAACGGTTTACTCAGCAAGAGTTAACCGATGAAGCGTGTCCCACCTATAAAAATTTGTTGGTTGGGCGCTCGCAACGGATTCCCAGCCGCCAGATGTTGATGCAGATTGCTGATTATCTTGAATGTAGCGTGGAAAGCCGCAACAACTTGCTCCTGGCTGCTCGTTATCTGCCTGAAAGCCTCGAATTGGAAGGAGAGGCGCTCCGGGCCACATTAGAACAGGCCAGGCAGTTGATGGAGGCACTGCCCTATCCAGCCCTACTGGTGACGCACACCCTGGCAATCGAAGCAATCAATGAGTCTTTCCAGCGCTTCTTTGCATTTCCACCTCTCAAGGCGATTCCACGAGCACAACGGTACGCCCTCCCCATCTTTTTTCGAGAAGACTTGCCAATTCGAGGACATTCGACCTTCAATGACCAAGCAGTCGAAGCCTGGCAAGCGGGGATTTCTCGCTGTATTCAGCTCTTCAAGCAAAGCAATCGGCTCTCCCAATTTGAACCGTGGTATCAAGCCCTGGTTGAACAGTTTTGCGCCATCGCCGATTTTCGTCGGTATTGGGAACAAACGCCTTCGATGCTCAATCAGTATGATGCCCAGACAAAGCTGGTGCTGGGGAGAAATGCTACAACGGAAGAATGGTTGCCGATTCAACTCCAGAACATTCGTATCTCGGTCTGTAGCCATATGTATCCTTGCATTATGGCACTTCGCCCTGTGGATGCTGCTGCCAGTGACGTCCTTGCATCCCTGAGCAACGCCCAGGTGTCTCCTTTCCATGCGGTGAGGAGACGCTAATCCTGGAGAGGAGGGGGCCACGTTCTCCCCCTTCAGCCTCATTGCGCATCCCGTGGGTGCCAGGATCTCTCGGCCCGTCTGGACGGCAAAACGATAGATCGATTTCACCCCTGCTGCGCGGAGCTTATAGGGACGAATATGCATTCCAGCCTGCATCCCAGGAACTCCAGCGGGTAAGGGAGTGTGTTCATAGTGTGCCATTGCTCGATCATAGCGATCAGCCGCACGCAACAGATCCAGTTTGTTACGCGGCACCTCTACCTCAAGGAGATCTACATCGTCGTCTCCCAGGTTTTCGGTCGTATGGAAGACCCCTTTCCCAAACAGAAGCCACTCTAGAGGTGTCAACCGCTGGTCCTGATCCAACAGGCGAACTCGCCCCTGCTCTCCAGTAGGAGACGGGGACCAACGCATCTTCAAGCCCCTGGATCAGCAAAACAGGCAGACGGAGTTTGCCCAAAAACTGTTGCTGATCGCAAGAGATCTCCTGGAACCAGGAGTCAGTACAAGAAAGGCTATGGAGGAATGCCTTCACATTGTAGCCGTACTGAATATCGCGTTCCATGAATGGAAGCGGATAGGCTGTCAGCATTTCGATAAACTGCTCGAACGCCGCAAACTTCTGCGGCAGTGAGACACGCTGCATTGTCAGCTTCGAGATGACCTGGGCTGCCGCTTCGTCCTGAAGGTACTGGTAGGCATCAATGCCTCCAAAAAGTGAACCAATGAAAACAAGGCCGATAAGGTTCTCCTCTTGTCCACAGGTCAGCAGGTAATTTCTCACAACCAGTCCTCCAAAAGACCAGGCTGCAATAACCAACGGAGAGGAAAGCCGCTGGAGATGAGCTAGCACAGCGCGGATGCTTTGCGCCCAGAAGGTCGGATCAGGTTGCACACTCGATGGGATCGGCCATGATCTGCCATGATAAGGCAAGTCCAATGCAATGATATAGAAATGTTCGGATAAAGCGGCGAACTGCTGTTGAAAACAGCGGAGAGACTGGAAACCGCCATGCACCATGAAGAGGGTCTGCTCTTCGGCAGGATTACCATAGGTTTCCAGATACAAAGGAACATCAGATGGGCCAGGAATGATGGTAGAAAGAGTTGGAAACATCAAACTATTGATCCTTTCCTGTTTGTTGTAAGCATCATCGGTACGAGACATAGTACAGGAACACTCATCAATGAGAAAAACCTCCACACCACGCGTCAAGAAGCCTCACAGTACTGTTATCAGACACACACCGGATCTTCTTACTGCTCTCAAGTATAGAGATGCAAACGATTGAACGGAAGGGGTAAACCGACCAAAACACGAGGAGGGAGGCGTTCTTAGCAAAAATAAGCAAGGCAATAGCTAAAACTAACAACTGCCTTGCTTGCTTCCATCATTGGTAGACCTGGTAATTAACGTGATTTCTGTTTCAGCTAGGTAGCTCAAGTAGCTAAGAAAGCAAGTTTATCGAGATGCAACCCCAGCTTTTTATTCTGACAGCTGTAGGCAGTGATCCCAGCAATCAAATGCCCTACATATAGGCGGCTGCCGCCTATCGACGAAAAAGAGCGAGGCACGGCTTATTCTCTCTCTTTTCTGCCCTCCCGGCGCTCTGATGGCTATGACACGAGAACTATACCCCTTTGGTGCGTCGCCGGTCCACACCTGTTTGCAACCATCCGCTGATAAATCGTCGGAGCGCCTCGCCGTGCAGTTTGGCTTCAGCTCCATCGCGCCAGGCTGAGACCTAAGAATAATTGCGAGGGGGACGCCTAGTACTCTGTCAAGATTGTATTTTCGGTACAGACACCCCAATTTGACATGAGCATCAGTTACGCCAAAACGCCAGTTAACTGTTGATTTCTGAGCATTCCGGATGGTCTCCCAAGCGGTACTTTCGCGCTGTAGTGTGTATCTGTCGGGGATACGCTGCTTTAGGCACTGGTTGACCAGGACGGAAAGTTCAATTTCGGCCAGTACTCTCGCCAAGAGCCATGTTTGGGCGTAAAGTGAAGCTCCAGCTTATTGAGGATGCGCCGCGCTTCGGCTGGCTCGAAGGCTTCATAGAGTGAGGATGGTGAGTGGGTATAGAGGCTTGTCCAATACCACACGAATTTTTTCGGCATAGGGGAAGTGAACATTCACTAACTCCGCATACATTCGGCAAAGTCCTCTTTTCGACGTTGAGCGGTTACTGTGGTTTGCCGCCAACCTGCCAGTGGCTGAAAGAACATGAACAAATTGCAGGTTCCACGACGTTCATACTCGTAATCCTACCGGGTGAGCTGCCCTGGTTTCATCGGTAAGCTCGGGCGGGTATCTGCCCGGAGAATACAGGGGCGCTCATCAAAGCAGAAAACCGGCAAACACGGTTTGAACGGCTCAGCATATAAATCCAAGACATCTTCCATGCGCAATACAAAATCGGCGCCGACAGTCGGGATACACCATTGCTGCTTCAGCCATGGTTTGAGTTCGTTTTTTTGCAAGCGGTCACGCACCATCTCGTAGGACACCGGCGCATCAACGACGCCTAACTCCAACAATTTATCCGACAGCATCCGCAACGGCCAGTGTTCTCGTCCTTCGGGAGCATCACGGCCACGCCAGAGCAACCAAGAACGCCTCTTGCTTACCGTCCAATTTGCGCTTGCGTCCAGGTTTGGGTCGGTCTACCAAATTTCGGCTAAGGCAGTCGGCACACCAGCGCTTTCTCGTCGCCGCAACTGTCACGGTCGTGATATGTAAGAAGTTCGCAATCTCCTCATCTATCTTGCCTGCATTGCTCAGCAAGGGCGTATGAGCGCGTCGAAACCGAGACTCTATCGGAGCCACTCAGGGAGAGGCGAATGGGTATCTATGACGAGGTGAAGCAGTATCTTCTTCGGTTATACAAGGAGGCTGCCGTCCAAAGGCAGCCCCTTTCGCTTCACAAACGGATTCTCCATCAAGCTGCTATCGTTCAACTTGTGGGTACACCATGGCGATTCCATGCAGGTAGGTAAGCGCAATCCCCTCGGCACCATGACCTTCACCGGCATAGATTTCGCTGCTCACCGTCAAACCAGGATAGTTGCCCTGCTCTAAGAAGGTAACAAATCGCCGAAAGTTCGGAATGTCATCCTCCTCCAACTC
>JAICIM010000745.1 GCA_025928885.1 Ktedonobacteraceae bacterium
ATCAGCGCGGCCCCAACCAGCAGGCTCACAAGCGAGGTAGCGCTGAAGGCAAGGCGTTTGAAGAGGGTCAGTTCCACGACGGGCCAGCGCACCCGACGCTCAACCAAGATAAAGGCGATCAGGAAAACGACGGCCAGCACAAGCGCGATAGGATTGTTCTGCGGCGCGGGCTGGTTCGGCGAGATCGGGCCGAGCGTGGTTCCCTGCTGGGCCAGTCCCAGGCTGAGACAGGTCAACACCAGACCGAGCAGTATAGCCCCGAACCAATCGATCCCCTCGTGCAGCCGTTTGCCAGAAGGGATCAACTTCCAGGCCACAATCATCAGGATAATAACCAGGGGAATATTGAAGTAGAAGATATATTGCCAGCCCAGCGAAGCCACGATGAGCGCACCATAGAGCGGACCAAGAGCGCCGCCCGCTTCGGTCATCGCGCCGATCAGGCCCAGAGCCAATCCACGCCGCTTCTGCCCATAGAAATCGCTGGCAATCGCCATCGAGACCGGCACGATCGCGCCGCCGCCGATGGCCTGAAAGAGACGAGCCGCAATCAGCCAGATCAGGCCGGGAGAAGATGTGTCGATCTGGAGCACGCCAAGAAAGTGGAGGTTCATGGCCTGTCCCAGTTGGGGAGCAATGGCGCAGAACAGCGAACCAGCGCCAAAGATGATCAGGCAGAGCTGGAAGATGCGCCGCCGTCCGTAGATATCGGAGACGCGGCCCATCAGTGGCATCGCCACGACAAAACCCAGCAGGTACGCGCTGATAATCCACGCGGCGTGATCGAGCTGGGTGATCGGGATTTGCAGATTGGTGATGATCTGCGGCAGGGCTGTAACCACCACCGTCTGATCGAGGTCCGTGATAAAGACGGCAAGACAGGCGACGGTCAGAGCGGCCAGAGCCATTTTCGGGGAGCGAGTGGCCGTCGCACCCTCATCCGGCGTGGTAAGCGTGTGCAGGGAGGCGGTTATTTGCTGTGAGAGATCATGGTGCTGCTCATCTTGCTGCTGAACATGCGTTGTATCGTCGCTGTCTGGATCGATAGCAAAGGGTAGCGGGTTCACATCGGGGATTGTGGGTACATCCTCTACAGCCGAGGAATGATTTGTGCCGTCCTGCCGGGGCAAATGGGAGGAAGTTTCTTTATCATCTTCAAATGTGTACATGTATCCCTCAATAAGCACAATGAGAAAAATCAGATCGAGACGACCTTGAGCAGTTCGGGGTGGTAGCCTCCTGATCTTACAGCCAAACATACACGTAAGTATACATGGTGCAGCCGCGAACAGGAAGCCTTCCCTTCGCTCAATATATAGCTGTTCTCAAACGAATCAACGCGATTCGCGCCTTATTTTGAGGATCAGTTTTGTCGCCACATCTCCCAGGGACTACGACAAACTCAAACCATCCCCTGCTCACTGGCAAGCTGCGTCAATCGGTTACGCACCTCCCATAGCTCAGGGTAGAAGACATCTTTGAGGGTGCGCTCCAATAGCGCCATCGGTGTGCCACCGGTGCCAACCGCGTTGGGGCCGATCATGCGCTGTGCCAGTTTGAGATGCTGCGTGCGGAACAGTTGAAACACCTCGTCATAATTGGTCAGTTCCTCGGCCAGAGCCAGCAGCAGCGGATAGCGCTCCCCATGCATATAGACCACCTCAAGCGTGACCCGCTCATGTGTCAGTAGTGCTTGAAAATCGTCCCACAGACGCGGGGAGATGCTCATGAGCGCGTGAAATCCGGGCGAATCGGTTCCAGCACCGTCTGCCAGCACTTTGCGAAAACTGTGGAAATCCCAGGGACTCATCGTATCGAGCATGCGCAAATTCTCCAGCATCAGGTATTGAATGCGAATCACGCGCCGCAGCAGGTGCAATGCCTGAACCAG
This sequence comes from Ktedonobacteraceae bacterium, assembly GCA_025928885.1. GTDB lineage: Bacteria > Chloroflexota > Ktedonobacteria > Ktedonobacterales > Ktedonobacteraceae > JAICIM01. The sequence continues at coordinate 1,892 of JAICIM010000745.1, forward strand.
ATTGTGTTGCTGCAAAAACATGCGGATGCTGCGCAGTTCAAATGCAGCCTCCTTCCACCAGAGTTCAAAGACCTGATGGACAATCTGAAATTGTAGCTCGTCATGCTGTGTCAGTTGCTCCTCCGGCTTTTGCAGAGAGAGCAATTCGTCTGTGCGGAGATAACGCTCGTAAACGCTCTGCTCCGGCTTCTGTTTATGCGTATGTGGCTTGATGGTCATTACTATAGTCCCTTCTTTGGTATCGTGGAAACGTCGTTGCTTCTCATTACTACCAAGAATAGCACAACACGCGCCGTGACAACAGAGATAACAGGCTGTTTCTCACCCTCTACATAGAGAAGAATGCCCGTTGCCCACTTGCCAGTACAGACAATGCATATTATCATACAGGAGATAGAGCAGTGTTGTTCATTATTTATTTGGAGCAATAGTATGGGACTTTTACCCGTGGCTTCTATGTTGGATGGGGGCTGGTTGCACATCGGCCCTCCCTACATCTATATTAACATCGATCCCGTCCTCGTCCACCTGGGACCCCTGGCCCTGCGCTGGTATGGCCTGATGTACGTCGTTGGGATCATCATGGGTCTGTGGATTATTCGTGGCTATACCGAACGCAATGGTATCGATCAGGATATGGTCTACCGCATTCTATGGTGGTGTATCGCCGCTGGTCTGATCGGAGGGCGGCTCTACTTTGTCATCCAGCAGCCGAACCTCGTAGACTATTATCTCAAAAATCCTATCCACATCATCGCCACCTGGGAGGGCGGCATGGCCTTCTA
>JAICIM010000703.1 GCA_025928885.1 Ktedonobacteraceae bacterium
CCCTCACAGAGAGGTTAGCGGGTCGTATGTAGCTCGACAGGCGCAGGTTCTGTGCTGGTGGGTTGTGGACGAAAATGTGGCATAACCTGTTTTGCCATCAGTTCTAGATGCTGAAGCACTAGATAGCTGGGCATTTCGCCGATCTGAGCAAGATCAACCAGGATGCCCGCGTGTAGCTCTTCGGCATAGTAAGACAACTTCTCGATGACCGTATCGACGCCACCGGCGATTACAATGCCGGCATCGACAAGATCTTTAAAGGTTGGCCGGGCTGGGAGCGCCTGAAGGCCGGCCTGAATGGTAGCCAGATAGCTGGCCTCGCTGACGTAGCCAGGCGGGAAGTTGAATTCGGGGCGTACCTTCAGCCCTCTGGCAAACAGCCACATCATATAGCGTTCGCCAATCTTCATCGCCTCGTCGTCCGTTTCAGCCACCACACAGGGCGTGCTGAAGGCGAGCTGTTCCGGGGGAGCCTCATAGCCGTACTTCTCTTCGGCAAAGCGGCGATAAAGACTGTACGCTTTTTTGCGCTGCTCCATGCTCATAAAGACCGTCATGTAGGGATAGCGATGCTGCGCGGCAAAATCGATGGTTTCGCGGCTCGCTGTGCCGGGCAGCCAGATAGGCGGATGCGGCTGCTGGATGGGACGAGGCCAGGTGTTGACGTAGCGATAGTTGTAGTGTTCGCCCTCAAAGGCAAAGGGGCCGGGCCGCGTCCAGGCTTGAATGATCAGATCGTGAGCCTCATTCATCCGTTCGCGGCTCAGGACAGGGTTTATTTGATAGGAAAAATACTCCATTCCGGTGCCGCGCACAAAGCCGGAGATGATGCGCCCTCCGGTAATCACGTCGAGCATGGCGATCTCCTCGGCCACACGGAGAGGATCATCGTGCAGGGGTAGCGCGTTGCCGACGATGGCGATCTTTGCTCGCTTGATGCGCTGGCTCAGGGCTGCGGCCATAATGTTTGGCGAAGGCATCGTGCCGTAGGCGTTCTGGTGATGCTCATTGACGATCACACCATCCCAGCCCAGTTTATCGGCATATTCCAGTTGATCGAGATAGCGGTTATAGAGTTCGTGGCCTTTGACAGGATCGTAGATGGTGTTGGGCAGCGTGACCCAGGTTGAGTCGTAGGCGGTGTCGAAATCGGCTGGCAGGTAGGGCCAGGGCATCAAATGGATGAAATAGAAACTCATATTATTCATGGGCTGCTCCTTCGTTGGCCTGTAAGAATGTCACAACGTGCCGCGTCCAATCGTCCAGTCGCTCAAACATAGGCATGTGGCCCGTGTCCGGGAGGGAGAGCAGCGTGGAGCCTGGAATGAGTTTGTGCCAGGTTTCTCCATAGACGGGAGGGAGCAAACGATCTTTCTCGCCCCAGATGATCAGCGTCGGGCAGGTGATTCTTGCCAGCCGCCGCGCCAGTTTGGGATCATAGTTCGGATTCCACATCAACAGGGCCAGCGAAATATTCTCGCGGTATTGCGTCTTCAGAAAATCGGTGGTGATCTCAGCTGGAATCAGCGGGGCCGCAGCATCGAGCTGTTCAAAGCAGAGCGCCAGCGCCTCCTGGGGATTGAGTGCGAAGAGGTCGCCCATCGGTGATCCCTTGACGCGCAGACCAGCGGCGTTGCACAGCACCAGTTTGTCGATCATCTCAGGATACCAGACGGCCACCTCTGCCGCCATCCAGCCTCCCAGCGAGTGGCCGATAAGCGATGGCTGCTGCACATCGAGGGCGCGGAGCAGATCTTGCAAGAAGAGGACGTAATCGCTGATGTCGCGCATCCAATCCGGGCGTGGGGTGAGGCCAAAGCCGGGAAGATCAGGGGCAAATACATGGAAGCGTTGGGCAAGTCTTCGGTGATAATCAAGCCAGAGGTTGCCTGAATGAGCGCCATGTAGGAACAGGACGGGTTGTGCTGAGGCGGGACCAGCCTCAAAGAGATGGGTCTCGATATCCTGGACAAGAATGGTCCGTTCGATTCGCTCTCCAGAGGTCACATTGGGATGTGTTGTCATAATGCGAATTCCCTTTCAGTACAATTGACTACGCTAGATTGCTGGGTTTGCTGCACCATCGCCATAGATCGATAGACTTTCATGGGGAAACAAGCGCGGTACTTTTTGTAGCTGGCGCTTTGTATCATTATATACCATAGATAACGTTAGATGAGGAAAAGTGGTGAGAGGGTTGTGGATGTGGAAGGAAGGGGATGTGTGAGGATGAAAGTATCTGTAACTTCCATCCTCGCAGCTCTTTATATCGGTTCGGATTGTAATAAACGATTATTCAACGTTCAGCACGAGTTTACCGCGTACGTGGCCGTCTTCGCTGAGTTTGTGGGCCTGAGCGGCCTCTTGTAGCGGGAAGACGCCATCAAGATGGACTTTTAGCTTGCCTGCATCGAACAGTTGCGCCAGCTCTGCCATCTGTTCGCCTGAAGGATGGACCATCGCCAGGACAAACTGTACGCCATAGCGTGGGGCAAGCTCAGCGCCAAGCTGTCCAACCCCTTTGTGGCCGGGCAGAGAAACGATGATGCCGCCGCGTTTGACCACCTCAAAGGAGTGTTTGAGGAAATCTTCACCGATCGCATCCAGCACGACATCGACATCCTTCACGACCTCTTGAAACGCCTGCTTTGTATAATCGAGAACCACATCGGCACCCAGGTTGCGCACAAACTCAACGTTGCGGGTTGAGGTCGTGGTAATGACGCGTGCGCCCCTCCATTTGGCAAGCTGGATGGCGAAATGGCCGACGCCGCCGGAGCCGCCAGAGATGAAAATGGTCTGTCCCGCTTGCAGATGAGCAAGATCGAAGAGCGATTGCCACGCCGTCAGCGCTGCCAGCGGAACGCCCGCTGCCTCCTGATAGGTCAGCGCGTGCGGCTTGAGCGCAATATCAGCGACGGGCGCGGTTGTGTATTCGCTATATGCTTTTGCCTCATCGGGAAAGCGTGGCATGCCGTATACTGCGTCTCCAAGCGCAAATTGTGTCACGCCCGGGCCGATCGCCACCACATCGCCGGCAATATCCCAGCCCAGGATGTAGGGCAGTTCTTTCTTGCCGGTGGTAATCGGGAGCGGAAAGTGGCGCGACGCAGCATCGACCAGATTGACCCCGGCTGCACGAACGCGTACCAGAACTTCGCCCGCCTGCGGTTCAGGCCGCTCGACCTCTCTGTATTGCAAGACATCAATATCGCCAAAAGCATGTATCTGCACAGCTTTCATAGTACCCATAATAGAACCTGTCTCCTTGAGCATAGCATGTTGTATGAAAATCATTGA
>JAICIM010000286.1 GCA_025928885.1 Ktedonobacteraceae bacterium
CACGTGATCAGGATAGGGGAAGTGATGAACAGCCAGCCACGCTCGCGTTGCCTGCATCATCTGAGCAGAATAATGCGTTTTATAGGTCGAATAATAAGTCAGCGCACCTATTTTCGACAGACGGCTGATCCCATCGATGGCATGCTTGAGCGGATACATATGAATGCGATGGTGCGGCTCCAGCTCAATCCAATGCAGCGCACGCTCAAAGTTCCTGTCGCCCAACCGCTGTCGATAGCTTACCACCTCTGGCAACAGCAGAAATTCATGATAGCGTAATGTCTGGAGCCTGCTCTCATCAATGCCGAGCTTCAATTTTGTATTGCAGAGGGCCATAAAAACTGATGTGTTGCGTTCAGCAATAGCGCCATCGATATCTAGCAGGAAATGTAGCATACATCCCTCCACATCTTCCACTTCCACGTGTCTTTATCCTGAACCAACAGATCATGGTTCTGATTTATACATTATATATACGGTATGAAGTGAGAGGCCGAAGTTATCCACATTTTGACGGAGTTTATCCACAATGATTGGGGAGAAATGTCAATAGTTGTGGATAAATTGGCTATGTAACGAGAAATACCAATCCTGGTGGCTTATTCAGAAACTATTCACGATATATCGCTGCGATATATCAATAGTATGCAAAATGGCTCATCGGACTTGATGAAGCCGATGAGCCAGCAATCTCAACCCCCATCCTCTACTTTTTCTGCTTCCCCTCGTCCTTCTGCGCCCGTTGAGCAGCTTCACGCATCTCTTTTTTAGCCTGCTCAGGAGAAATCGTCTCTACATCTTCCATATCACCCTTCTGGGCCGTGTCGTGCTGTTTAGAGGATGTGCTATGTCCCTTAGAAGATGTGCCATGCTCCTTTGAGGATGAGGATTTGGAATGCTTGCCTTCCTCCTCATGCACATGCTTCGCGGCCTCGCGCATCTCTTTTCTCGCCTGCTCAGGAGAGATGGACTCCACATCTTCCATTTCGTCTTTGTCTTTCCCCATAAACGTCTCCTTCTCTGATAGTATGCATCGTTACCAAAAACGCTGCTTGCCAGATGAGAACGATTGTGAGGGTATCCTTACCGCTGCTCTGTTCTCCCTTGATCTCCGCCCGCGATCTGCTTCTCGACAGGTCTCAGCCCGCCATTCCCTCTCGCGTGCGAACAAGGAGCATGCAATCTCTCTTATACACGTTTGCTGGAACGTGGATGGATACATACCTTACTGATAGCGCTTGAGCAGTGGCAAGACAGTTGGGGCATATACGTCTGGCTTATCCTGTTCAAGCCAGTGCAAAGGTGCAAGCAAGACAGGGAACATGCCAAGCTGTAAGGCGTGCTCTACATCCTGTATGCCCTCAGTCTGGCCGCTGGCAAGGCGGATCAGGCCGCGCCAGAAAAACGCATCCCACATCGTTGGGCGCATCCGGCAGGCTTCATCAAGCGCCGCTGTTGCCGATTGCTCGCGCAACCAACCTGCCACGCCGCGACAGACAGACGCGAAATAGTGGCGGGGCTGCGAGGCGGCAATCCCTGCCAACTGCGTTGCCGTCGCTTCATCGTCTCGTTGCTGACAGAGTGCGATCCATACGGCCATCCAGCAGGCACGGATATCGTTGGAGTCAAGTTCGCAATTGAGGGCGTAATCATAAGCAGCCTTGATCAGATTGCCCATGCCCAGATAGGCGCTTCCCCGGCGACCATAGGTAGAGGGATAGGTGGGATCGAGAGCGACACTGCTGCTCAGATCGTCGATCGCTCTGGGATAATTTTGCAGCGAGATAAAGACCAGACCGCGATGGCTCCGAATCCAGGCATCGTCGGGAGCAAGCTCGACGGCACGGTCCAGATCGGCCAGCGCACGCTCATACTGCTTGAGGTGACGATAGGTGCGTCCCCGCTGTCCATAGCCCCAGGAATAGAGCGGATTCGACTCGATGGCATAGTCGTAATCGGCCAGCGCATGCTGATAGTCCTTTAAATTGAAATACACCAGGCCACGCGAACCATAGGCCCAGAAATAGTGTTGGCCCGGCGCAAGGGCAATCGCTCGATTATATTCCTCGATGGCGCGTTCGTTCTCGCCAAGAATACGATAGACCTCGCCTAGAGAGGCATAGGCCCAGGCCATCTCAGGATCAAGGGCGATCGCATGCTGTAAATCCTTAATCGCCTCCGGGTATTGTTTGAGGTAGCGGTAGACGCGGCCCCGCCCTGCATATGCCTGGGCATAGTCGCGATCAAGGGCAATCGCACGCGTAAAGTCGGCCAGCGCACGGCGATATTCCTTGAGATGGCGCAACACTTCGCCGCGTGTGACATACACCCAATCCATACTCTCATCGAGAGAGAGTGCTCTGTCCAGATCAGCTAAAGCCTGCTGATACTGTTTCAACGCGCGAAGAGTGATGCCGCGATTGCCATAGGCCCAGGCATAACGCGGACCGTACTTGATCGCCAGATCAAAGTCGGCAATCGCTGAGGTTGGATCATTCAAATTGCGCCGGGCCACGCCGCGATTGCCATAGAGTTGTGCCAGCACAGTCGGTGAGAACGCAGACGCATCAGATACCCGTTGCAAGAGCTGATTGGAAGAGAGCAGAAATTCCTCGCTCATCGGCATGGCCTCAATATAGTTGAGCAAGATGCGCCCGATCTGCCGCGCATCCGCATTCGCCGTATTGTATGGTCGCTCCTGCAACAGTTCGCGCAACACACGCGTCACTTCTTCATCCTGCTTCGTCCTATAATACGCGTCGAGCAGGCGTTCGCAAGCCTGCACATGGCTCCGCATATCTGGCAGGAGTAACAACTGCTGGGCCAGAGCGACCATCATACTGAGCCAGGCTCCATTCTGATAGACTTCTTTGCCATGCCTGCGCAACTGTTTGATGCACAGTTCGTAGTACTCGACCAACGCACGCCGGGTGGCGTAATAGCTGTTGGGAGAGGTGCGAATGAGATGGCGACCAAAGAGGTCTTCGGCCATCTCGTGATAGCTATAGCGCCCATCCTGCCCACTGCTTCGCACAAACGGCTGCTTGATCAGCCACTGATAAAGCGCTGGCCGGTCGCTTTCCTGAATGTAGGAGAGCGCGGCCAGATCGTCCTGGTTAAACGGGAGGGTGAAGAGCGCGGCATCCAGCACCAGACGACGCTTGATCTCTTCGTGTTCGGGTATCCAGCGCAAGAAATTGGCGACCACATCGGCGGTTGGATCGACCTCGTACTGTGAGTTCGCGGTCAACAGGCTGAGATAGAGCGGCAAGCCACGCGACAGCTGCCAGATTTGATAGATATGGCCCGGATCGGTGATCCCGCGCTTTTCGAGATATGCCCGTGTCTCCGCTTCGGTAAAGCTGTTGAGCGAGAAGGAGTAGAGCACGCCGTTTTCACGATACGGAAGCCAGCGCTTGGGGTCGCGCGGGAGCGAACGTTCGATGGGCAGGCGACCGGCAACGATCAGCACGATGCTATTGCTGATATCGGCGGGGAGAAAATAATCGAGCAGCCAGGGCGCGGCCTCTTCTTCCAACTGCTCAAAGGTATCGAAGAAGAGCAAGACACGATGGCGACGGCGTATCCTTGTGCCTCGCTGGGTGATCTGCGCCTCCGCCAGATGATTGAGTTCGGCAACAAAGGCCCACGTCAATTCACCAATAGGATCTTCCAACCGCTCAGCTGGACGCGGAACATGATAACGATTGATCGCCTGGGCCGTGCCAAACTTGATCCCCTCGCGCAAGAGCGGTCCCACAAACGGCACGCCCTCGACCGCTGCGCCCGCGAAATCGGGGGCATGTTGCAACACCGCATCCTCCATCGTCTCCTGCTCGGTATGCAGTTTGCGCAGGGCATCTTTATAGGCTTGCAGAGCACGGCGAAACTCGCTGCGCATACCCAACTGATCGGCAAAGCGCTCCATCATGCTGGCGGGCGTGGCCTGACGTTCATCGACAAAAGCCGTCAGACAATACTCTTTATAGCCCGGCGCTTGCGCCTCCTCGTTATAGCGGCCAAGCAGCGTGGACTTGCCAACGCCGCCATCGCCATAGATCGAGATAATATTGTACAGAGGATCTTCCGGTTGCAAAACATGCTCAAGAAAGAAATGCAGCTCATGCGAACGAGCAATAAAAATCTTCTGCGCGTCGTTCGCCTGTGCTGACCCTCCGGCGTCATTCTTCTTTATGAAGGGCATTACTAGCTCTACCTCATTTTAAGCAGCGCGGCAACATGAATGTTAATTGCCTGGCATCCCTATTCCTATCCTTTTTCGTTGCCAGTATATCACAACAATGTTTCAAGCAGGTTAAAAAATAGAAGCAACCAAAAGAGAGCGTTACACTTCTATATTTTATGCGTTCTCTAAAAAGAGGGGAGAAACGAAGAGAAGCAATGCAACGAAGCAAAAGTAACTAAGCTCACCAGAAAGTCCATTAACCAACAAAAACATAAAGTATTGAACCACAAGGGAACACTTATAGTCGTTGACTATTTACGCCCCTACATCTATTTAAGTTGTTTGATTAAGAAAGAGACCTTGCGATTATGGAAGGAAAACGAGAAAACTATCTCGTACGTATGCGCAATGAGCGCGACAAAAAGCATAAAAACTGGTTGCAGAGGCATTATATTGATGTCCTGCTTCAAATAATAGTCATTTTTGGCTCGGCAAGCCTCCCCGTACTTTTAAATATCCATCAGGTGCCTGTACTCATCCCAACAATATTAAGTATTATCATAACCGCGTGTGCGGCCATGTCAAAGTATTTCAGGTTCGAGGAGTGGGGACGTATTCATCGGCTCTCCTACCGCCAGTTATCCAATGAGATCGACGATTATGATTATATGACAGGCGAATATAAAGGGCTGAGCGATGATGATGCTTTTGATCACTTCAGGCGCAAGACAGCGTTAATTTTAGATGAACACATGGAATCGGTGAACACGCTGCACAAAGAACCTCCCACTGAGCAGCAAACGGCGTCTCAAGCTGAGCAGCCAGTTGCAAAGGCTTGAAAAGCTAGACCTGACGAAAAACCTCCCGAAAGCGTTGTTCTTTCGGGAGGTTTTCATAATTGGTCGAATATTATCCTTGTTTTACGCGGCAACATGAATAGTAATTGCCTGCGGATGTTCGTGTTCTTCAGGGACCGGCAAATTGTCCTCGATGAGTGACTCAATATACAGTTGAATCGCCTCCCTCGCCATTGCAATCGCCTCTTCTACCGTATCGCCTTCAGTGATACATCCTGGCAACGACGGCACGGTGACTGTATAACCGCCTCTTTCTGTGTCTGGATGCAAGATGATGGTATATTGATATTCGCGCATTTCTCTTTGTCCTTCCAATCTCAATTCAAAGCAGTTCCTTCCAATCTTCGATTGTCAGTTCTGCTTGTTCTAGAATAGAGCAAAAAATAACCCACGAAAAGATTGTTCTCTCGTGGGTTATGCCAATTTGTAGAAACTATTATCCCTTCACGGCACCAGCGGTCAGACCAGCGACGATGCGGCGCTGGAGCACCAGGACCAGGATTACCAGCGGGATCGTGACGATGATCGCGCCAGCTGCCAACTGTCCGTAGGCGATCAGATGTTCGGAGTTGAAGCGCGTAATGCCGACGGTGATGGGCTGGGCGTTCTCATCGGTCGTCATGGTCAGGCCGAAGAGGAAGTCGTTCCAGACCGCGATAAACGAGAGAATAGCGGCGGCAAAGACGCCCGGAGCTGTCAGCGGCACAATCACGTACCAGAGCGCTTGCAGGCGCGACGCTCCATCCATACGCGCCGCCTCTTCCAGATCAGGCGGCAGATCGCGGAAGAACGAGGTCATAAACCAGATTGTCAGCGGCAACGTCAGGATAAGGTCCGGGATGATCAGGGCCGCGTAGGTATTGTAGATGTAGATCGGGCCGGTAAAGATCACGAACAGCGGACCCACCATCGCGATAAAGGGGAACATATTCACCGACAGAATGATCGCCAGCACCACAGCCTTGCCAACGAAATTGGTACGAGCAATGGCATAGGCGCAGAGAATGCCGATCAGCAACGACAGGATCGTCGTAATCGTGGCAACAATCGCGCTATTCCGCAAATCGAGCAGGAAGAACGGCGAGTTCAACAACACAATCGCATAGGATGTGAGATCAAACGAGCGTGGGAACAGCGTTGGAGGAGAAGCTGTCACCTCCAGACCGTTTTTAATCGACGTGGTGAAGGTCCAGTAGAGCGGGGCCAGCGAGATAAAGACGATAATCGCCACCGCGATATAGCGAATAACGCTCCCCACCGTAACCTGTTTCTCATCGCCTGTACGACGCGTTCGCCTGACTACTCTGGCCTCCCTGACGTTTGCCTGTTCCTGTATAGCCATAATCCATCTCCATTTCTAGCGGGCTAGACCTGTTTCATCACATCGCGTATCATCGAAACAAGGAGCAGGCTGATAATGACGCCAAGCACGAAGATAATCACGGCTGAGGCGAGGCCGGGCGTGAAATCGGCGGGCGTGCCGGAGAACATATCGTAGCCAGCGTAGGTTGCCATCGACTGGACGCGCTGCTGCCCAAACACATAGAACAGATCGAAGATGCGAATCGCATCCAGAATACGGAACAGGAGAGCAATAATCAGCGGACTTTTCAGCAGCGGCAGCGTGATGCGCCAGAAGCTCTGCCAGCGCGTGCTTCCATCAACGTTCGCCGCCTCGTACAGTTCGGCAGGGATTACCTGAAGACCCGCCAGGATGAGCAGCGCCATAAAGGGCGTCGTCTTCCAGACATCGGTGATCACCGACGCCGCAATCACCCCTGGAACGGTCGAGAGCAGCGTATCGCCCGGTGCCAGCAGATGAACCTGTTGAAGAAGATAGGTAATGATGCCCGTCTGATCGTTATACATCAACAACCACATCTGGGCGGAAACGATGGTCGGGAAGGCCCAGGGAACCAGGATGGCGGCACGCACCAGACCGCGCCCCGGGAAGGTTCTATTGATCAAAATGGCGATCCCCAGCCCAAAAATCGTTTCCAGGGCCACGCTGATCAGGCTGAAGAGCAGCGTGATACCAACAGCCCCTTGAAAGACATGATCGGCAAGCACATGTGCATAGTTTTCCAGACCGATAAACTGAGCGCTGCTGCGCAGAGGGTTGTCGATAAAGCTCAGGCGAATCGACTCAAGAATCGGATAGACCGCAAGCACCAGAATAACCAGGATAGCAGGTAAGACCAGGATGTATGGTGTCATCCCGCTGCCGCGATTCAGGCGCTCAAAAAAACCCGGTGATTTCGGTGGCGTTTGTGCAGTAACCGCCATAATATATCCCCCTTCTTCTCTGTAATGGAAGACCATTGTAGACGGGTGAGGGAATATGCTGTTCCCTCACATCATCACCTACGATGAAGCCACAAGCGGCTTCAAACCGGATTCGAGGGAACTCAACGCCTGGGCTGGCGTTACCTGCTTTTTCAATGCCTGATAGACATACTGCTGAATCACCTTTGTGACATCGGCGTAACGGGCAGAAACCGGACGCGGCAAGGCGTTTTGCAGAATAGGTTTGAGCTTGGTAAAGAGCGGTTGCTTGCTCTGGACATCAGGATCATCGTACACGCTCTGGAGCGTCACAGTCCACGAAGCATTGATAGCTCCACCCTTCTGAGCATCGGGTTGCAGCATGTAATGCACAAACTCCCATGCCTCGTCGGGATTCTTCGAGAAGGCGTTGATCGCGAGATTCCAGCCACCAATCGCGGAATGGCCGGCGGTCTCTTTGCCCCCATGAGGCAGGGCTGCGATATCAAACTTGCCAGCAACTTTAGATTGCTTGGGATCGTTGCTCTGCACATAGGCGTAGGGCCAGTTGCGCATAAAGGCCGAGTCGCCGTTCTGCCAGGTCAGGCGAGCAGGCTCTTCGGTATAGGTGGTTACGGCGTTCGGCGAGATCGTTCCAACCCAGTTCACCATCTGAGTCAGCGCCTGAAGCGACTCCGGGCTATTGACGACGACCTGATTATTAGCATTAATGATCTCACCACCATAGCCATGCACCACCTCGACAAAATCGCAGACCAACCCCTCATATTGTGAACCCTGCCAGACATAGCCATATTTGATTTTCGAGGGCGAGGCACCTTTGGCCTGAGTGACCATCTCATCATAGGTGGCTGGCGGATTGGGTACGAGGTCTTTGCGATAATAGAGGATGCCCAGGTCGGTGCGATAGGGGGCGGCCCAGATCTTGTTCTGATAGGTGCAGCCCTTAATTGGCCCCTGAAGATACTTATCGCGCTCACTGCCGGGCCACTGACTATCCGTAATCGGATTGGTCCACTGGGCGGCACCGAATTGGGCGGGATAAATAATATCGATCGACATGATATCCATAGTCGAGCTGCGAGCACGCAGAGCGGTCGTATACTTGGTGAGCAGTTCATCGCCGCCACCGGTCGGGCCGTTGTTCCAGGTGACATGGATACCTTTTTGCTGTCCGATGGTCTTGTTAAAAGTATCGGTCAGATTCTTGTAGGTCGGCGTTGAGTCGTTCTCGCTCTGCCATACCAGACTCTTCGCAGCTCCGTTGCCTCCCTGCGAGTTGGAACTGCCGCCGCAGGCTTCGAGCAATGAAATAGCGGCGCTGCTGCTGAGACCGGCAACCATAGCCCGTTCGAGAAAAGTACGGCGTCTGATGCGCCC
>JAICIM010000202.1 GCA_025928885.1 Ktedonobacteraceae bacterium
CATGACACCTAAGAAGATACCTGTCCGCTTACTGGGGATGGTGTTTCAAATCGACAGGGAATGCCCGTAAAGACGGGCTAACAAACAAAAAATCTGATAAAAATAGAGGGCCGTAGACATATCGGTCCTCTATTTTTGTGTATCACGCACCGCTTTATTTCACCACCACCGTAAGATTCATCCCGGGATGGATCGTACAATAGAGATGGAACGTGCCAGCAGTGGTGAAAGGCCCGACGGCGCTCGAACTATTGCCGTTCACCTGCACCCCCTTGACAGCTGGTGCACCCGCCTCCACCTCTGGTCTGGCCTGCCCATCATCCCATGTGCCATTTGCGATGATGTGTGGCGTGAAGGTATCGCTGACTAGCGTCACGCTTTCCCCTTTTTTAATCGTAATCGAACTCTGCACAAATTGCGCATCATTCATATGCGCCTGATCACCCGACGTTGCAGCAGAACCGCCATTCGCAGTCCCGCTGTTCGCCTGATCAGCGCCACAGGCCACCAGCACAAGGCTGGCAATACAAAACAGAGCGAGCATGTAGAGCAATTTTCTATACACAATAATAGTCCTTTCATCTTCACAACTGCGCCAGATCGATCTATCCAGGCATATATGTACTTAGCACCTCCTTCCAACAAAAAGGCGCAAGATCTGACGCACACGAACAGCCAGATAGAGGGGCAACAGGAATATGAACAGAGCATTGACCGAATGCAGAGCGCTGAGCAGTGGTATACCCCATTTGTGTGGTGGATAGATCAACAAAGATTGTACTATAACGAAAAGAACGAGTAAAGCACCATTTATGCTGGCATATCGCTCTTATTTTTCAGAATACTTGTATAACATCTTTTATGAATTATATTTCATATAATGATGAATAAATATAAATTAACATTTATTTTCAACTATGTTACCTTTCACTCGAAATATCGATGTAGAAAGGGTAATGCATGCCTGGCCGATGGGATGATATAATTAAGCGGTTGCTGCGTCATGATCCTCAGCAATTGGTTTCCTGGTTGTTAGAAGATGCAGTGTTTAAATCAGAGCTATCTGTCGAGATTAAACGTCGAGACATTTATGCAGATGCACTTTACGAAATACTGTTAAACGAACAGCCAGTATTGTTAGAGGTAGAGATCCAGAGTACGAATAAGAAATTGATACCCGAACGCTTGCTGGAATATAATATTCAGGCAAGCCGTGCAAATGAGCATCTTCCAGTTCTTACCTGCATCATTTACCTGTTCGACGATGGAAAAACACCGGCACCTCCATATGTAAAAACCTTGCCTAATGGATACGAGGTGCTGCGTTTTAACTATATCCGTATCGAATTATGGAAGCTATCGACGGAAGAAATTCTGCAAAGAGGTCTCGTGGGACTTTATCCACTATTGCCTTTCACTGCCGGTGGCAAAAACCTTGATATTATTGATACAATGATAGAGGAAATCGCGCCTACTGGCGATAAAGATTTGCTCACTCTGGCGTACACGTTAGCTGGTCTGGTGTTTCATGATCCAGAGGATCAGAAAAAGATCAAAAGGAGCTTTGCCATGCTTGGAGATCACATTCTAGAGAAATCGTGGGCTTATCAGGAGATTAAACAAGAAGGACGCGAAGAGGGAATCAAGCAAGGGCTGGAGTCTTTGCGCAATGTGCTGATTGGTGCTGTGCAGGCGCATTATCCGGCTCAGGTTGCTCTGGCAACAAGGAAAGCTCAGGAGATCAACAATACCGAGATACTACAAACCGCCATCCTTCAATTGCTCACAGCACGCCATGAGGACGAGGTACAGCATATCCTCCTCTCAATGGAGCCAACAACCGAATAACTACCCATATTACGATTGACCGTTGCTGCACTCAAAACGTCTTTACTGATAAAGGAGTAAAAGATGTCAGAGTTAGCAGTAACGGTTGTTGTTATTGAGCAGGGACAGGTCTTGTTGATCCAACGGCAGGACCTCAAAATCTGGGCGCTACCTGGAGGCGCGATAGAACCGGGCGAATCGGCGGCTCAGGCTGCTATCAGAGAGGTGTGCGAAGAGACAGGATTAGAGGTAAAGCTAACCCGGCTCGTCGGCCTTTACGCTCGTCCACAATGGTTTGGTAGCCCCCACAGCGCGATTTTCGCTGCCCGGCCTATTGGAGGCTCTCTTCGCCCCCAACCTGAAGAGGTGCTAGCCCTACAATATGCCTCCCCTTCACACTTGCCCGAACCGTTCCTGTGGTGGCATCGTCAGCCCATGCTAGATGCTATGCAGGAGATTGGCGGAAGCGTCGTCTGGACCCAGCACGTCTCCTGGCCGACCAATCTTCAGCTTACTCCACAAGATGTCTATACGCTGCGCGATCAACCGGGAGGAATTCCTGATGAACTGCTGCATGAAGCGTGGAGATATCTCGGACAACACCCGCAGGTAGAAGATCAGGTGTTGGAAGTGGGGGACAAAAGTCGTGGGGCATAGAGAAACCAGGCAAAAGAGGGTATAATAGAAAGTAAGGTATATCTTTGAGAGCTGGCTTGTTCCGTCATCTCAAACGGCACTCATATGCAGATTCGTTTCTGAATGTTCAGCAACACATCCATCTATACTCATTATAACAGTATTTGTTGGAAAAAACATCGTCCATAAGGCCGGTGTTTTTTCGCATGTTTTTTGCTACCCTGGCAAAAGATGCAACCTGTCCCTTCTTTACAAACAAAGCACAAGTACAAACAAAGCGCTTTTAGCAAACCTTTCCTCTGTATGTAGGCGACCCGGTGAAAGGAGAAACACCACCCTATGGCTGTCAATACAAAAGCCGTCGCGCTCCCTGAGCGTGTTTCCTTCGCGCGTATCCCAGATATTCGGCCCATGCCAAGCCTGATCCAAATTCAAATAGATTCCTTTGAATGGTTCAAGCGCGAAGGTCTGCGCGAACTCTTTGAAGAAATCTCTCCCATCGAGGATTTCACAGGGAAAAATTTGAGCCTGGAGTTTATTGTTCCTCCAGAACCATTTGGACCAACCCGCTACTCTGAGGAGGAGTGTCGGGACCGTGATGCCACCTATTCCGCTCCTCTCACAGCTAAAGCACGCCTGATCAATAAAGAGACCGGCGAAATCATCGAAAAAGATATCTTCATGGGTGATTTTCCCCTCATGACGCGTGAAGGCACCTTCATCATCAATGGAGCCGAGCGTGTCGTCGTCAGCCAGCTCGTCCGCTCTCCCGGCGTCTACTACAGTCTCGATGAAGACGAGGCGACCGGCAAGCGGCTCGTATCCGCCAAGCTCATTCCTAATCGTGGTGCATGGCTGGAGTTTGAGACCAGCAACAAAAATCTGCTGACAGTTAAAATCGACCGCAAGCGTAAGATCCCGGTGACAACGCTCCTACGTGCTATCTCAGGTCTCGCCCGCGAATATTATCATATCGAAGAACTGGACCTTTCAACGGATCAGGGCATCCTTGATGCCTTCGCCGGTGTGGATGATAATGCAACGATTCGCTACATTCAGGCAACGCTGGACCGCGATCCGATCAAGAAAGAAGACGAAGCGCTGCTCGAACTATACAAGAAGCTGCGTCCGGGTGATCCAGCCACATTGGAAAATGCCCGTTCGCTGGTGCGTAACCTCTTCTTCAATCCGCGCCGCTACGATATGGGTAGCGTCGGTCGCTACAAGCTCAATCGCAAGCTCGACCTGAGCATCCCACAGCATCAGCGCATTATTACTCAGGACGATCTGGTCAATATTGTTCGTCGTATGGTGTACCTCAACAATGGACATGGCCGCAAGGACGACATCGACCACCTGGGCAACCGCCGCGTCCGCTGCGTCGGCGAACTGATCCAGGGACAGTTCCGCGTGGGATTACTGCGTATGGAGCGCGTCGTCAAAGAGCGCATGAGCATTCAGGAACCTGGACAGGCCACGCCCAACGCACTCATCAATATTCGCCCCGTGGTGGCCGCGATGCGCGAGTTTTTCGGTGGTAGCCAGCTTTCTCAGTTTATGGAGCAGACCAACGCGCTCTCAGAGATCGGCCTCAAACGCCGCCTCTCAGCACTTGGTCCCGGTGGCCTTTCGCGCGATCGCGCAGGCTTCGATGTCCGCGACGTACACCAGTCGCACTATGGCCGCATCTGTCCGATCGAGACTCCTGAAGGCCCGAACATCGGTCTGATCGGTAACTTAGCAACCTATGGGCAGATTAATCCCTTTGGCTTTATCGAGACCCCCTATCGTAAGGTTTGTAAACGCCTACCCGCCAGCGATCCACGCCTCATGGGACGCGAGTTCCGTGGCGTAATCGGACACGAGCGCGAAGGCGTGAACCTGCCCGATGGCACCGTACTCATCAAGCCTCGCACCTATGTACGCGTCGATGAGCCGCTCTTCAAACAGTTGTCTGAGCTGCTGGGCGATGCTCCTGTACGCATCAAGCCCTTTGTCACCGACGAGGTGGAATACCAGACCGCCGACGACGAAGAGAACTACTGGATCGCGCAGGCCAATGCAAAGCTGACCGAAAATAACGAGTTTGCCGAAGAGCGCGTCCTGGCCCGTTACCAGGGTGAGTTCGCTGAAGAGCGCTCCGATAGCATTGATTATATGGATGTCTCCCCCCGGCAGACCGTCAGCGTCGCCACATCCTTGATCCCGTTCCTGGAGCATGATGACGTGAACCGCGCACTCATGGGCGCAAACATGCAACGTCAGGCGGTCCCGCTGCTGCGGCCACAATCGCCTATCTGCGGTACCGGCATGGAGCGACAGGTTGCCATCGATTCCGGCCAGGTCATCGTCAGCCGCACCAATGGAGAGGTGATGGCCTCCACTGGACGCCGCATCGAGGTTATGGACGAGCAGGGCGAACTGCATAGCTATCGCCTGCGCAAATTCGTACGCTCAAACGCTGGCACCTGCATCAACCAGCGCCCCATCGTCAACAAGGGCGATATGGTCAGCGCGGGACAGGTGATCGCCGATAGCTCCTCAACCGAGCTGGGCGAGCTGGCGCTGGGCCAGAACATCCTGGTGGCCTTCATGAGCTGGGAGGGCGGCAACTTCGAGGACGCCATCCTTGTCAGCCAGCGCATCGTACGCGAGGACTACTTCACCTCGATTCACATTGAGAAATACGAGTCAGAGGCACGCGATACGAAGCTGGGACCCGAAGAGATCACGCGCGACATCCCCAACGTGGGCGAAGAGGGACTGCGCAACCTCGACGAGCGCGGCATCATCTATGTCGGGGCCGAAGTGGGGCCACAGGATATCCTGGTTGGCAAGATCACACCGAAAGGCGAGACCGAGCTAACGGCAGAGGAGAAGCTGCTACGGGCAATCTTCGGCGAAAAAGCGCGTGAAGTCAAAGATACCTCGCTGCGTGTGCCACACGGCGAACGTGGCAAAATTGTCGAGGTCAAGATCTTCTCGCGCGAGGCGGGCGACGAACTGCCTCCCGGCGTCAATCAACTGGTGCGGGTCAGCATCGCTCAGAAGCGCAAGATCGGCGCGGGCGACAAGATGGCTGGACGCCACGGCAATAAAGGCGTCATTTCCCGCGTCCTGCCAATTGAGGATATGCCCTTCCTGCCCGATGGCACCCCGGTGGACATCATTCTCAATCCGTTGGGCGTGCCGCACCGTATGAATATCGGTCAGATCATGGAGACTCATCTCGGCTGGGCTGCAAACGTTCTCGGCTTTAAGATCGCGACCCCGGTCTTTGACGGTGCCAGCGAGGAAGACATCGAAGAGATGCTGCGTCGCGCCAATCTGCCGGAGACGGGCAAAGTGCAGTTGTTTGACGGGCGTACTGGCGAACCCTTCGATCACCCGGTCACGGTTGGCTACACCTATATGCTCAAGCTGGCCCACCTGGTCGAAGACAAAATCCATGCCCGTTCAACTGGCCCATACAGCTTGATTACCCAGCAGCCGTTGGGTGGTAAAGCACAGTTTGGTGGTCAGCGCTTCGGTGAGATGGAGGTCTGGGCTTTGGAAGCCTATGGCGCGGCTCATATCCTGCAAGAGATCCTGACCGTCAAATCCGACGATACGGTTGGTCGCGTCAAGACCTACGAGGCCATCGTCAAGGGCGAAGATATCGTCGAACCCGGCGTGCCAGAGTCGTTCAAAGTACTGGTCAAAGAGTTGCAAAGCCTGGGGATCAACGTCGAAGTACTCAACGATGACGAGCAAAAAATCCAATTTGTTGAAGACACGTCAAGCGACGTGATGCCGGAACTGGGCATCAATCTCTCCGGCTTCGAGGGTGGGCAATAACCTTCACAAGCCGTCCTATAAGTTGTAACCTTCATAAAGGTATCGTTCAAAATGTCGTAGTCGCCCTATTTATCGAGCGACTACGACATTTTGACATTCTCACCACAAATCTTATACCCCATAAGCAATGCTTTGCCCGATTTATCTTATGTTATGAGATAAATGCAAAATCATGAATTTTTTCTTACATAATTTTTACAGTTACTTGAACCTTATTCTTGAACTCAAGAGTATAGTAAGACGGTGCAGGGCAGGCTCAGTACGAAAATCACAGGGATAACGTTACTCTTCTGTACACGTCAACCTGACGTATCTTCTTGTGGACCTCCTTTTCGTCGGATGCTTCGCCCAACACAAATTTATACATGCATAAGGAGTAGAAAGAAAGTGCTAGTGCGAACATTCCCCAAAACCTTTGTTGGCGCTACCTTCCTCTTGTTGATAGCCACAACCATGCTGGTCGCCTGCGGCGGCGATGGCAACGCGGCGGCCTCTACAAGCAGCTCATCTGGCGGCAACGGCGCAAACGCGAAACAGGGCGCGAGAAGAGGCATGATGGAGGCCGGAACGATTGACAAATACGACGCGACCGCTAAAACGCTCACTGTCAAAAAAAGCGACGGTTCAACCGTTACCTTCACAACGACGAATGCTCGCATTGTCAAAAGCCAGAAGATCAGCACTCAGGATTTGAGCACTGCGCTTGGGACCAGCGGTGTCCGCGTATCGGTCATGGGCCAGCAAGGCAGCAATGGAACCTATACAGCGCAAAACATCACTGTATCGGATGCAACCACAATGGGCAACGGCGCTCCTCAAAACGGGACGCCTCCCGCTGGCGGCCCTAAGAATGGTACACCACGCGCTGGTGGACCTGGAGGCGGGACGCCCCCGGCAGGGATGAATGGCACCCCATCCGCTAATGGTATGCGCAGAATCATGCTCCAGAATGCGAAAGTGCAGGATAATCAATTGACGGGAACGAATCAGGCGGGTAAATCGATTACCGTGAAATTGAGCAACACAACCACCATCTTTAAAGAAACATCTGGGACAGC
This sequence comes from Ktedonobacteraceae bacterium, assembly GCA_025928885.1. Taxonomy (GTDB): domain Bacteria; phylum Chloroflexota; class Ktedonobacteria; order Ktedonobacterales; family Ktedonobacteraceae; genus JAICIM01. The sequence continues at coordinate 7,359 of JAICIM010000202.1, forward strand.
AGATGATCTGAAAGCTGGCGAGAACGTCAGTGTCACACCTGCCTTCTCCCAGAACGGTAAGAGTTCCAGCAGTAACCAGAAAGCTCGTATGATTATTGTTGGCGATATTGCTGAAACCGCACAACAACCAGCCAATTAAAATCGCAGCTCCACCTTCCAGACAAGAAAGAGCATCTCTGAAAGCGCTTCAGAGATGCTCTTTTGTTTTGCTTATACACGCACCGGCACGCGTTGCGGATAACCCGGCTGATTGATAGGTGCCGGACGCGGTGGATTGACACTGGCAGGTGGCTGTTGCTCCTCATTCTTTGCCCGCAGCTTTCTGGTGACGAAGAGGAAGAAGATCAACATCAACACGCTCTCAACCACATAGACCAGGATAAACGCTGGCAACGTGATGGGACCAAACGGAAGTGTGCCATCAGAAAGATATGGGCCGATCGGGGCCGGTAGCAGTTCCAGGCCAAATGAGCCGTTCCAGAGCGCGTGCTGCATGATGGCATAGCCCCAGCAACCAAGCGCCAGCAAAATGCGATTCGCCTTGCCCGTTGAGTTGCGATGCGTGATAAAGTACCAACCAAGCGCAACCATGCCAGCACCAAAACCATGCAACAACCCGGCGCTGCTACGCTGTAACGCGACGCTCAACCAGTCTTGATAGCCCTGACCAATATAGCCGGTCGTTTCCACCAGATCGAAGCCAATACCGCAGGCCATTCCCAGCACGAACGCCTCTGCCGCGCTACGGATACGCCCGATCAGGACCACAACGGCCAGCGGCTTGACCGCCTCCTCAACAAGTGGTGCGATTACCGAGACCAGGATGAACATAAACAGAATCGAGCGGGCATCGGTGGGGATAGGTTGGTCTGGGTTGTCCAGCCCGGTAATCTTCACGCCCAATTCGAGCGAGACGACGACGGAGAGCACCATCTCAAAGATGAGAGCCAGCAAGATTCCCAGCGTCGAGCCGCTGATGAGTGCGACAGCGAAACGTCGCCACGTCGTCGGCCACGGGATCTGTTTGGGAAAGTGGATGCGCCGCAGCCCGAGCGCCATAATCGTGGCGGCAGGCAAAATGCCGGACAGCACAATCAAGAGTGCTGTCAACGCGGGATAGGCCACCGATTGTCTGGTAAAGTATAGATAGGTGCCGACGGCAATCACCAGCAGATAGAGTCCCAGAAACGCCCAGAACGGGGGCAGTTTGAAGCGCTGCGACACCTTTTGTGGGAAAAACCACGCACGAATGCTATGATACAGCGCGAAGCTGCCACCAGCCAGACCTGCCAGCGCAAAGGCCAGAAACTCCATCAGGCCTGCAAAATGCGTACCCTGACCAACGCTGCTGGTGGCTGGCATGAGCACCGTTACCAGAAAGATGAACAGGCAGATAAAGCCGGTGATAATTGATAAAATCGAGCCAACAAACGAGGTAATGGCGGCGGCGAGCTGATAGCCGCTACGACGTGGCTTCTGAGGATACCAGTAAGGATAATAATAGCCATAGGGCATGGGCGGGTAAGGATAGCCATGCTGCCCGTTATAGGCTGGTGGCGGTCCATAACCGGGGGCATAAGGATAGAATTGCTGTTGTTGCGGTCCTCTCATCTGAGGAGCAAACGGCATTGGCCCGGGAGCAGCCTGATAGGGGTGATACGCAGGGCGAAACTTCGGGGCCTCCGACCTGGGTACGGCCAGCGATCCGGTAACGTGTTCGCGATAGGCAGGTTCCTCTGGAAGTCCTGGCACAGGTTGTTGTACAAGCCTCACCCTGGAGGGTACCGCACGCATCTTTGGCTGTGTATCTTCATCATCAAATCGCTCTGATGGAGGAGGTGATGGTCGGCGCGGCGGAAAGCGTTGATCGTTTTGTGGTGTGGAGTCGGGAAACGGCCCCATGTATTCAGAACCCACGATTATTCAGCCCTCTTTTTGATGACTATATTTTCTACAATACCTACGTTTGAACCACACACAGGGTTTCCTGAACAGTATAACGATGACACTTGCAATATGTCAAAAATGATGCGTTTCTCGCATTGCCGCTAGTACAAGAAGGGATACAAAGAGGCTGAAGAAGAGCACGGTGCAACTTTTTATTCCTCAGTCTCGCGGCCCGCTTCTTGCTGCTGGTCCTCCAACGAGCCACCGACGAGAGCCAGGGCATCATAGAGCCAGTTGAGATAGGTCTTCTCAAAAGCAATGGCAAAATTGGCAACGAGGCGAAAATAGAGATCCTCTTCTTGCTCGGTCGCGTAGGGGTTGGGCCGTCCACTGGCCTGGACGGGAGCGTCGCGTACGGGCAGATATTGCTGGATCTCACGATACTGCAACAGGCGTTGTTGATGGGTTGCAATCCCATTGCGCAGGTTCTCTTCCAGCGCAGCAGGAGGGGCGAGGCTGCCAAACAGCACTTTCAACAGGAGTTCATCGCGCAATTGGAGAAAAGCGGGTGGCTGCTGCTGCCATGCCGTCAGGGCATCATGGCCAGCCTGCGTCATCTGATAGACCTTGCGGTCAGGGCGCGACTCCTGTTCCTCGCGCTCCATCTCCAGCCAGCCCAGCTCTTGCATGCGCCGTAGCTCATTATAGATCTGGCTATGAGCCGCGCTCCACATCGGGGCGAGCACATGGTCAAAGAGGCGCTTGATATCGTAGCCAGACATCGGCCCCCAGAAGGCAAGCAGGCCCAATACGCCATAGGTAATTGGATACGCTTCAGGGCGACTCATGCTATCTCCACTCTAAAATTAACAGTATGTTTATCCGTCATATGCTATCAGGTCATAGGGGGATTGACAAGATGGAAGCAAAGAATTTACATCAAAAACATCTGTACGGGCATAATTCACCGCGCCCCATTTATCCTCGATTTATCCATCTTTTCACACATATACACAATTTTGTTTGCATTCGACCGTTATATAATACAAGCAAGATTCGTGATAAGAGAATATTTTGGATACATCAGGATAAATGGGGCGTGATGAATCATGCCCATACAACTTTAGTTTTCGCTCTTATGCTACAATTCGGTTAATTA
>JAICIM010000065.1 GCA_025928885.1 Ktedonobacteraceae bacterium
AAATAAAACATTGCCCATCGCCGCGATATGTCGTGACCTCATCAACGATCGTGCCGTTGCTTACAAGCAGGAGGTGGGTAAAGCGTTCGCAGAGTTCGCCAGCCTTCGCGTGGCGCATAAAGATGGGGTCGCCCAGTTCCAGTTTTAGCGGTCCTGTGTAGCGGACAGGTGTTTGTACTTCTCCAGCTCCCTCGAAAGGCGTGAGGCGTGCTTCTGCTGGCAGATAAGGCTGCGGCTGTTTTGCCAGTCCAACATCTCCCGATGCGATATAGCCCCCACCCTGACAGGTATAGAGCGTTGGGGAAGGCCGACGAATGATCTCGATGGCATACGCAGCGGCGGGCTGATAGCGGAATTCGTGGAAGTTATCAAAGAGGGTCGGGGAGTAAAAACCGGAGCCAACCGTGATTTCGGTCACGACCTCTTCCTGGCGCGTCGTGGCAATGCTGCCCGTCCCGCCGCCATTGATGAAACGCAACTGCACTCCATAGCTCTTAATTAGTTCAACTATTTCCGCCCGGCGTTTCGCTACCTCTTTGCAAGAACGCTCCTTGAGCCAGCGCACCAGCATGTTTTTCGCCATTTGCCTGGGAAACGCATCGCCCACACCGGCTATCTGCGATTCGTATCCCATCAGGCCCACAAGCTGCACATGCGGGGAGGCAAGGATATGTTCGATCAATGGTTGCACTTGAGTCCTGGTGCGCAACGATGAGCGCCACACGCCAAAATGTAGGCCCGGAAAGTCTGAAGACATATCGATATCCAGGCAGAGCGGCAAACGCACGCCATGTTTTTGTGCCACTCGTTCGGCCTGCTCGATCTGTTCGAGGCTGTCAACCATGAGCGTGATATCGCTGCCCGAGTTGCTCGCCTGGGCGACGGCTGCAATATCCTGCTCGTGCCAGATGGGATAGCCGAGCAGCAAATCGTGAAAGCCCTGAGACGCCAGATAGACCGCTTCACGCGCCGTAAAGCACATAATCCCTTGAAAGCGAGCATTGGCAGCCAGGATGTGTTTCAATAGCGTCACGCTGCGCAGCGACTTGGAAGGGAGGCGCACCTGTTTACCCTCCGTGCGGTCAGCAATGGTGCGAATGTTCTGATTCAATAGATCGAGATCTACAAATGCAAACGGCATCTGGCGACCGGCAAAAACTTTCTTATAGTACTGATAATCCATGACGAGTGGAGCTGTGGATTCGCTGGTGTCTGTCAGTGGAGATGAGGCAGCTTTCAGCGATGTTCCTGCTGATGGTTCCTCTTGCTTGTGATGTAGCATGAATAGCCTCCTCAATGGCATGAGTCGGGAAGAATGATGACTACGCGACCTTGCATAGGTATGCAGCGCAATAGCTGCATGTGCTACGTTAAAATTGTAGCATCAAGGATGCGTGCCGTCAAAAAGAGGTTGCTTTGCGCTTCCCGCTCCAGATCATTGAGGAGGTTATTTCTTCTGTAGGGTCTCACCACACGACTCGCGCACGATCAGCTGAGGGAGCAGGCGCAGCTCTCTCGGCTCTCGATCGCGCTGCTCCAGCCGGTCAAATAAAAACTGAGCCGCTTTTTGTCCAATCTCATAGGTGGGCTGGCGAACGGTGGTCAGCTGGGGGTGCAGCACAGAGGCCCACTCGAAATCATCGAAACCCACCAGCGCGATATCCTGCGGGCAGCACAGCCCCAGCTTTGTCAACGCCTGAAGCGCTCCAATTACCATCAGACCATTCATCAGGAAGAGGGCGGTCGGGCGCTCTCCTGGCTGTGTCAATAGCTGCATCGCTCCGTTCTCGCCGCCCTCCACCCGCGAATCCGCCGTTGCAACCAGTGCCGGATCGAACGGGATGCCGTGCGCCTCAAGTGCCTGCCTGTATCCGGTCAGGCGTTCTTCGGTTGTGGTGATGCCTGGAATGCCTGTCACCGTGCCGATGCGGCGATGACCCAGCGCGATCAAATGCTCAACCGCCATCCGCGCTCCGGCCACGTTATCGACCAGCACCGCATCGATCCCCAGTTCAAAGAGCGAGCGGTCAATACTCACCAGCGGCAGGTGGTGCGCCGATCCGGCATGCAAATATTCATGACTTCCTGTTGTCACGGCCACGATCAATCCATCTGCCCGCTTGCTCTCCAGCAGCCGCACATAGCTCATCTCCTTTTTGAGATCTTCATCGGTGTTGCCCAGAATCAATGAGTAGTGGTGCTCATTGGCAACATCTTCCACGCCGCGCACGATGCTGGTAAAGAAGGGGTTGGTGATGTCGGAGATGATCAGGCCGATGGTGTGGCTCGTCTGCGTCTTCAGGCTTCTTGCCAGGCTGTTGCGCTCATATCCCAGTTCAGCTATGCTGGCTTTCACGCGCTCCACTAATTCGGGACTGACATATTTATTGCTGTTGATGACGGCTGATACCGTCGCAACAGAAACAGCGGCATGGGCCGCTACGTCCTTAATAGTTGTTTGACGGTCAGCAGACATCGCCATAGCACTTCTATCTCGCTTTCAGGCATAACGCATATATTTTGCTTGAACGGTTAGCTAATCGTTTTGCTAAACGGTATATCGAACGTATCATAGACCTCTCTATCCTGTCAAGTGGCACAAAGACCTGCTGCAAAAATTTCTTATAGTTGCTTGACAAAGCCGAAAGTGATATGTTATAGTCAGAAAAACGATTAGCTAATCGTTTTTCTGGAATATTTATTTCGCATCGGTCTGGATCAGCAGGGAACGCTGTTCTGCCAAATCTCCCTGGGCGTCCACGTAGAATGTTGCTCTCTTTGCAAGAAGAGAGGTTGACCTGATCGCTGTTTCCCTGATGAATATTTGCTCTTAACACAAAATTGCTTGTAGTGCATCAATGGAGAGTGCATGCAAAGGAGGTTTTGTTCAAGAGGTCTTTATCCGGTTCCCTTCCACTCCGTTCTTCCGTATGTCATGTCGGGCATTGTAGCAGACATTATGTCGTGCTAGCTATCCTGGCAGACAGCAGACATCGTTCCGTCTCGTTTGGTCTAGATATACAGTGAAGGAAGTTCGCAATGAAGATTACGATACGAGCCATTGGCGTGCTTACCGCTCTTTCCTTGTTGCTTACTGTGTTGGCCGCCTGTTCGCCAGCCAGTCAGTCCTCATCATCGTCCTCCTCTTCAGGTTCGGGTAGCACAACCACCCTGACGGTGGCAACCGTCAACAATTCACAGATGGTGCAGATGGAGCAGTTGACCAAGCAGGTCTTTGAAAAAGATCACCCCAATATCAAGGTTAATTTCGTCACTCTGCCTGAAAACGATCTGCGCTCAAAGGTGACGCAGGATGTTGCCACCAACGCCGGTAAATTCGATATTGCCACCATCGGCAGTTACGATACTCCGATCTGGGCGCACAACGGTTGGCTGCAAGATTTGCAACCTTATTTTGACAAGATGTCAGCACAGGATAAGGCCAGTTATCAGTATGATGATCTGCTCAAGCCGATCATGGCCTCCCTGTCCTATCAGAACCATCCTTACTCCGTCCCCTTCTATGGCGAGAGCAGCATGATGATGTATAACAAGCAACTTTTTGCTCAACATCATCTGACCATGCCCGATCATCCGACCTGGGATCAGATCATGCACTTTGCGCAAGTCCTCAATGATCCGGGGCATGGCGTTGCTGGCATTGTGTTGCGCGGCCAGTCCGGTTGGGGCATGAATATGGCTCCTCTGGATACCATGATCAACACCTATGGTGGTAGCTGGTTCGATATGGATTGGAAGCCACAACTGACCTCTCCCGCCGTCAAACAGGCCGTGACCGATTACGTCACGCTCTTGCAGAAATATGGGGAGCCGGGTGCCTCTACCTCTGGCTGGCAGGAGTGCATCAGTTTGATGGGTCAGGGCAAGGCTGGCATGTTCTATGACGCGACCTCGCTGGCTGGTGTGCTGGAGACTCCCTCCTCATCGAAGATCGCCGGACAGGTTGGCTATGCCTATGCGCCAACCAAAGTAACTGAGAATGGTAGCCGCTGGCTGTGGGCCTGGTCGCTTGGCATGGTTAAGAGTAGCCACAATCAGGATGCCGCCTTCCAGTTCCTGACCTGGGCCACCAGCCCCGCGTACCTCACCCTTGCCGGGAAGACCTTTGGTTGGGCCAACGTTCCTCCTGGAACCCGCACCTCGATCTACCAGAACGCCGACTATAAAAAGGCTGCTCCGTTTGCCGACGTGACGCTCAATTCGATCAACACGGCAACCCCGGATCATCCCACACTCAATCCTGTTCCGTATCATGGTGTGCAGTATGTAGGCATTCCGCAGTTTGAATCGGTTGGGCAGACGGTCAGCGAAAACATCTCGGCAGCGATTGCCAACAAAATGACCGTGACCCAGGCGTTAGAGCAGTCCAATCAGCTGCTTGCCTCTCAAGTCAATAAGGACAATACCGCCGGGTATTAGTTCGGCCCCTGTGTGATGTTGTCTCGGTGGAGAGGCTGCTTCCTCCACCGAGACAACTGCCCAACGATGGCGAGACTATCACGAGAAAGGTTCGGTTATGAGTCAGACAGACGCCGCTCTCTCGCAAGGCGCTCAGGGACTCAAAGGCGTTGCCCCTGGTCGGGCGGCACCTGCACAGAGCACGCAGCGACGCAAGATCACATGGCTGCATGTCCCGGCACTTGTATTTATGCTTATTTTGACCCAGATCCCGTTTGTGCTGGCTGTCTGGTTTAGCCTGCATAACTGGAATCTGTTACAACCAGCCGAGGGATTTCCTTTTGTAGGTCTCTCCAACTATGTAAATACGTTCCTGCACGATGCTCGTTTCTGGCCTGTTATGGGTCATACTATCGAACTGGTTTTTGGCTCTATCTTGATTGCTCTCGTTGCGGGGACCATTCTGGCGTTGCTTTTGAATCGCCCCTTCCCCGGTCAGAACGTGTTGCGTGGCGTGGCAACGATCCCATTTCTGGTCACACCTTCGGTGATGGCGCTGGTCTGGAAAAATCTGATGCTCAGTCCCAGTACTGGCATCGTTGATTGGGCGCTGCACCTGGTCGGCCTGCCTGTTGTTCCCTGGTTCTCGGCCCTGCCGCTGGAGAGCATTATCTTTATTGTGGCCTGGGAGTGGACGCCGTTTGTGATGCTGGTCCTGCTCGCTGGCCTGCAATCGATCCCCGAAGAGGTGCTTGAAGCCGCCCGCGTCGATGGTACAGGACAATGGTTGCTCTTCTGGCGCATCGTCTTTCCGATGTTGCGACGCCCCTATGAGGTGGCTCTATTGTTCGGCACGATTTTTATCTTTCAGACTTTTGGTGAGATCTACCTGACGACGGGTGGCGGTCCTGGCGTCGCGACGAACACGCTGCCCTACTATACCTATCTGACGGCCTTCAATTCCTGGCAGATCGGACAGGCGGCGGCTCTGGGCGTGATTGGCGTCGTCATCGCTATTCTGGCGGCCCGAGCGATGTTGCGCTTCACCGCCGATAATACACCGGAAGAAAGGGGTTAACGCGATGGCGCTGAGCAAAAAGTGGTCCAATAACCTCTGGACCATTCTCACCTATGTGCTGGTGCTGGTAATGGTTGTGCCGGTCATCTGGATGGTGATTACCGGCTTCAAGCAGGAGGCGGATGCCTATGCAACAACTCCTTCGCTGATCTTTCAGCCGACGCTCTATCAGTTTCAACTGGCGTGGAATGGCGGCTTTATCGCCTACCTGTTTAACAGTATAGTGGCCTCGGTCGTCTCCACTGCACTGGCGATGATGCTGGGTATCCCTGCCGCTTACTGCATGGTCTTCCAGATGCGCAAAAAGTCCTCCAACGATATGCTCTTTTTCGTACTCTCGACGCGTTTTATGCCGTTTGCCGCGATCCTGGTACCACTGTATGTGATTGTTTCGCGCCTGAACCTGCTGGATAATCTCTTTACCTTAATTGTCGTCTATACTGCGATGAATCTGCCCCTGATTATCTGGATGGCGCGTTCATATTTTATGGACCTGCCAAAAGAGGTTCTGGAGGGCGCGTGGCTGGACGGTTGTAATACCTGGCGCACCATTGTGAATATCGTAGTGCCGATGGCGGCTCCGGGGCTGGTGGCGGCGGCGCTGCTGGCGATCATTTTTGCCTGGAACGACTTCTTCTTTGCCGTCACTTTAACGTATACAGATTCGCCCACGCTGCCAATTATGGTGGCCGTCTTTTCCAGCAATCAGGATCTGTTCCTGGCAAAGATTTCCGCACTGGCAACTGCGATTATTATCGTACCGGTGATCCTGGGCATGTATGCTCAGAAACATCTTGTTCGCGGCCTGACCGGTGGTGCGCTAAAATAGGGGAGACGTAGCAATCAGTAGTGAATAGAGAGGATGTTTTATGCGTGCTGTAATTATCGATGCTCCCGGCAAATTTGCTGCGGGCAATCTGCCAGATCCCATGCCGCAGCCGGATGAGCTGCTTGTGCGGGTTGAGGCATGTGGTATTTGCGGAACCGATCTGCATATTATCGATGGCGATTCTCCGCTGGCTCGCTATCCCATCGTGCCGGGCCACGAGTTCGCGGGCGAGGTGGTTGCGGTGGGCAGCAACGTGGCACAAAAAGGGAGTTTTGCGGTTGGGAGCCGGGTGGCGGTCGAGCCAAATATCTATTGTGGTCAGTGCGAACCGTGCCGTTCGGGACACGAGAATCTCTGTCTCAACTATACGGCTCTGGGCGTCACGCTCAACGGGGCGATTGCTCAGTATGTGACGGTGCCTGCCGCCAAATCGTATCCGTTGCCCGATACGATGACGTTGCGCGAGGCGGCGCTGATCGAGCCGGTCTCGTGCGCGGTACATGGCATGCACAGCCTGAACCCGAAATCGGGCGATACCTTTTTGATTGTCGGCGCTGGCACGATGGGGCTGCTGCTGCTACAACTAGCGCGGCGCGGTGGAGCATCGCGCATCGCCGTCGTTGATGTAAATGCGCAACGTTTGAAGCGAGCGGAGAGCCTGGGAGCAACCAGAACCTATACGAGCGTGCAGCAGGCGCTGGTGGATGAGCCGCTGGGTTTCAATTGCGTGATCGATGCGACCGGCGTTGCACCTGTGATTGAGCAGGCATTTCTGGCGGTCAAGCGCGGTGGCAAGTTTATGGTCTTTGGTGTTGCTTCTAACGAGGCTCGCGTCTCGCTCTCGCCGTTCCGCATTTACAACGATGAAATTACAATAGTTGGTTCAATGGCGGTGCTCTTCTCTTTTCAAGCGGCGCTCGACCTCATCGCCGGAGGCGTGATTGATACGCAGGCGATGTTGACAGCTGCCTACCCGCTGGCTGATTTTGCAGAGGCGCTGGCGGCGGTGCGGCGCGGCGAGGGACTGAAAACGCAGGTATTGCCCAATGCATAAGCTGGATAGGGAAACGGCATTACTCTAACGAAAGCGGAGAGTTATTCATGGAAACGATGGATGTCGTCACCTGTGGTGAACTCCTCGTTGATTTTGTGGCGACGGAGGTCGGGGTCACGCTTGCCCAGGCGGCCAACTTTCAGAAAGCCCCTGGTGGCGCTCCGGCCAACGTGGCCGTTGGCGTCGCCAGGCTGGGCCATCGCGCAGGCTTTATGGGTCAGGTTGGCGACGATGAGTTTGGTCACTTCCTGGCTGATACGCTATGCAGCAATGGCGTGGACACGGGAGGGTTGCGCTTCTCAACGCAGGCGCGAACGGCGCTGGCATTCGTCTCTCTACTTGCCCAGGGAGAGCGGGAGTTCATGTTCTATCGTCATCCGAGCGCTGATATGCTCTGGCATCCCGACGATGTTGATCCTGTATTCGCAGCCAACACGCGTATCTTTCACTATGGCTCTCTTTCTCTGATCCCTGAGCTGAGCCGGGGGGCAACGTTCACCGCGCTGACCTATGCGAAGCGCAACGGCGCACTCCTCTCCTATGACCCAAATTTGCGGCTCTCGCTCTGGCCTTCTCCTGATACGGCGCGAACCGGTATCCTTGCCGGTTGGCAGCATGCGGAGGTCATCAAGGTCAGCGAGGAAGAGTTGTACTTTCTGAGCGAGGAGAGCACGCTTGAGCGGGCCGTCAGTGTCCTCTGGCATCAACACTTGCGCTTGCTGGTGGTGACGCAGGGGAAGGCGGGCTGCACCTATTTCACAGCGAAAACCAGCGGGCATGTGCCGGGTTTCTCTGTGACTGTGAAAGATACAACCGGTGCTGGTGATGCTTTTGTCGCAGGCATGCTCAGTGGTCTGCTGATTGGCGAGTTTGTCTGGGAGCAGGCGACAATTGAGAGGGCGTTAAAGATGGGCAACGCCGTTGGAGCCATGTCCGCCACTCATGTTGGAGCCATGTCGTCTCTACCAACACGCGAGATGGTGCAAGCGCTCCTCTCGACCTGAGCACTGTCCTGAGAACACAAGCAATAACGAAATAATAGAGAAAATGCCTGGGGAAAAATCACCAGGCATTTCTTTTGATCAGTGATCGCCCCTCTCTTATTTTTGCCTGACAGATATGTTTGCTCGTTGGTCAATGGTATCCGATAGAGCGCGGCTTGATCCTGCATGTAACGATTTTTGTTGAGCAACGATAAATAAGTGGACTGTTGACAAAAGTGATGTAGCTTTTTTCTGAATGGAGAAGAGCCACTTTAATTCTACAATATCACTAAGTAGGGAAATATGTTGACTATGAAAAACGTGTCTTTCCAAAAATGTATGTATGTCCTGGGGATTGTCTTGCTGACCTCGCTTTTTGCGGCTTGCAGCGATCCCTCAAGCGCGTCTGGTGCCACACCAACGCCTACTGCTGCTGCTACGGCGACGAGCGCTGCGACCCAGGCTCAATCTGTCAAACCAATGGCGACGAGCGCTGCGACCCAGGCCCAATCTGTCTCATCAACGCCTGTGGCCGGTACAGAAAAAGAGCTTCAGCCGTTTACGGGAGTGGATTTTACTATGGTCTATCCAGCCAAATGGCAGAAGACGCACAAGACTGGTCCAGGTGGAATGGCAGGAGTGAAAAATCAACTGGCGTCAAATACGTATGGGTTTGTTGCTGCTGATAATATTACAGGTTTCCATATCGTACGTCGTGGAGATGAGCAGGCCGTTGGTGGCATGGTCAATGAACTGATTGGCGGCGAATTTCACTGTGATATGGGTGATAAATCGGTGCCATCGCAGGTGACTGTTGGTGGCGTTTCCTGGTCGCAGTCTGACCTCATATGTCTGGTTGCCAGCAACAATTACGAGGTGCGTGAACTGGTGACATCTAGCACACAATATGGGCAGACGGTGATTATGTATGGTGCCTATCAGCAAGTGGGCAAAGGTGCTGTTGTCCCTGACTTTGCTCATACCAAAGCAACCTACTTTGATCCTATGCTGGCCTCATTTAAGTTCAATTAATCTGAGAGATTGGCCTCCCTATAGTCCAGGAAGGCCAATCTCTTGATTAGTTTGCTTCTTCTTCCTCGCGATTACTCACGCCGGCTTCGGCAAACGTCAGCATCTCGTTATGCGTGTGTATTGCTCCCTCTATGAGATGCATTGCCAGGACCGCGCCGGTCCCCTCGCCGAGACGCAGGCCGAGATTGAGCAATGGGACGAGCTGCAATTCTCGCAGGATATGCCCATGCCCCTGCTCGACGGAGGTATGCCCGGCGATCAAATACTGGCAGACGGCGGGGCATAGGTGTGCGGCAACCAGCGCGGCAGCTCCTGAGATAAAGCCATCGATCACCACCGCGATGCGTTCCGCTGCCGCAGCCAGGATGACCCCCACCAGACCAGCAATTTCCAGGCCGCCAACCTTCATGAGTACATCAAACGGATCTTGCGGCTCAGGGTGATTGGTTGCCATAGCCCGCTCGATCACCGCGATCTTGTGGTCCAATTGTGCGTCATTCAGGCCGGTGCCGCGTCCCGTGACCTGCGAGACTGGCAGCTGCAACAGGGCCGCAGTAATGGCGCTGGATGCGGTGGTATTGCCGATGCCCATATCGCCAGTTGCCACAAGCTGTACTCCTTGCTGAGCTTGTAGAATATCGATGCCAACGTTGATTGCGGCCAGCATTTGCGCCTCCGTCATGGCGGCTCCCTGTGCCATATTGGCGGTGCCGGGGGCAACTTTGCGCGAGACGAGATCGGGATGATGCAGCTCGCTTGCTACGCCAATATCCACGATCACGACGTGTGCATTGGCCTGTCGAGCCAGCGCGTTGATGGCTGCCCCGCCATGCAGGAAGTTCTGCACCATTTGCGGCGTGACCTCCGAGGGATAGGCGCTCACTCCCTCGGCGGTGACGCCATGATCGCCCGCCATCACGATCACGACTTTTTGTTCGATGCCTGGTAGGGCGCGGCGCTGTATGCCTGCAAGCTGAATGGCGAGCTGCTCAAGCTGTCCCAGGCTCCCGGCTGGCTTGGTGAGATTCTCCTGGCGCTGCCTCGCCTGCTCCATCGCCTCAGCATCGAGCGGCTCAATGCGGGCGATAAGATCATTGATACGTTGTCTATCTGCTTGTTTTTCCACTATGATTGTCCTCAAGATCAAATTTCGGAAATACCAATTCTTATAGTAAGGTGCTTTATCTGAACAGGTCAAGATGAAAGAGGCAATGGAATGGAAGCAAATAAGATTTTTTCTGTACAGCGGCTCTGGCTAGTGCGGCATGGCGCGACGCTGTGGAATAGTGAGCGGCGCTTTTGTGGACACAGCGATATCGCGCTATCGGCACAAGGATACGTGCAGGCGCAATGGCTCACACAGTTTCTACACGATGTCCCCATCGGGACGATCTATAGCAGCGATTTGTTACGAGCGCGTCAAACGGCAGAGATGATCGCACAACCTCATCAGGGCGTATCTATGCAAACAGCAATAGCGTGGCGCGAACTGCATTTCGGAGCCTGGGAGGGATTGAGCTATGCGCAGATTGCCGAGCGCTTTCCCGATCAACTGGCATTTTTTACCGATCCCCTTCACGCCGCTCCGCCTGTTGGAGAAGCGTTCTCAAGCCTGCTGCAACGGGTACAAACAGCCTTTCTTGCTCTTGTTCATGATGTCGCTAATCAGGTGGATCAACAGAGTGATATCGTGCTGGTCAGTCATGGAGGGCCGTTGCGCGTGCTGCTGTGTTGTATACTGAGGATGCCATTGGAGCGTCAGTGGCAATTGCGGCTCGATCCAGGCTCGGTCAGCGCGGTAGAGTTTCTCCCAACAACTGACGAGACGATCCCTGATGGCATGCTGACTCTGTTGAATGTACAGTCTCCTTAATGTACGATAGATAACTTCAGGAGGTGCTACAGTATGCAGGAAGTTCAAAGTTTCGTTCGGCGAGTAATTCGGCAAGCAAGAGAGGGTATCGATCGTCTCTCACAACGGCGTTCGGATGCGTCGCAGCGCACATGGCCCACCGGGGACGGGACATTGCCAGATGATGCGCCGCAGCAGCTGCGATCAAGCTTTGTTTCCCAGGCTATAACGCAATATGAAGAGTTTCTCGCGGCTGTGCGTTTCCTGACAATATTACCTGTTCCGATCAGATCACGCTTCGCGCAGACAGCAGAGACGCTCCCGACACCCATTATTGGCAGCGGCTATTTCCCGCTTGTTGGCCTGTTGTTGGGGGCTTTGCTTGTGCTCTGGACGCTGTTTTTGAGCGTGTCTTTGCGCCTGCCCTCGCTACTGCTAGCTGTGCTGGTGCTGATCGTGCAGAGCGTGCTCACAGGCGGGCTGCATCTGGATGGCCTGATGGATTCCTGCGACGGTCTATTCGGCGGCACGAGCCGGGAGCGCAAACTGGAGATTATGCGTGATAGCCGCGTCGGGAGCTTCGGCGTGCTGGGTGGTGCCTGCACGCTGCTCTTTAAGTTTGCTACGTTTGTCACGCTTGCCGATAGCAATTATCTGCTCCCGCTGGCATTATTAATGGTTCTGCCGCTGGCACGTTGGGCGATGGTGCTGGCCGTGTATGTCTTTCCTAGCGCCCGCTCAGCCGGTTTGGGATCAAATTTTCGCCAGACCGTGACGCGGCCACGCCTGCTAGTAGCTGCCCTTATCTCCTTGATCGTTGTTCTCGCTGTGGGACGCCTGCCTGGTCTTGCTGCCTGGGTTGGTGGCACGCTAGCCGCGCTGATCGTGGGAGCCTGGGCCACGCGTGTGCTTGGCGGCCTGACCGGCGATATCTATGGTGCAATTGAAGAGGTTGCAGAGATGGTGGCCCTCCTGCTCCTGGTGCTCTTGCGCTTCTGGTTTTGATGAAATCACAAATATGGTGAAAGAAAGAGGTAATGAGGTATGGTGTTCGCTGATGAAGAGGGGGCTGTGATGGAAGAGAATCAACAACTTATGCTTGTGACCGGTGGCGCACGGAGCGGGAAGAGTACCTATGCCGAGCGATTGGCGCAACGGAGCGGGCGCAGCGTTGCCTATATTGCTACCGCGACCGCTGATGATGATGATATGCGGGACCGCATCGCCCGCCATCAGGCCGCACGCCCCTCCACATGGCGCACCATTGAGGAGCCGCTACATCTCGCCGCAGCAGTACAGCGAGCGGCTTCGTGTGTTGACGTTATCCTGCTGGACTGTATCACCGTCTGGCTCTCCAACTGGTTACTGTTACGGGATGAGCTAAGCTCCATAGAATCTACCCCGGCCAGCGTTTACAGCGAGGGCGCTCTGCAAGAAATTGAAGCCCTGCTCAGGGAGGCACGTACACTCAATGTTCAACAAAGATTGGTAATCGTCACGAATGAGGTCGGGCTGGGCATTGTCCCCGCTTTTGCGTTGGGCCGTGTCTACCGCGATGTGTTGGGTACAGTAAATCGGCGCTTGGCGCAGGATGCGTCGCGCGTCTATCTGCTGCTAGCCGGGCTGGCTGTTGATATCAAGCGTTTGCATGAAGAGCCGTCTCTTTAGAGGTCGGCGAGAGATTGTGAGCGATTTGAGAGCGTGGGCAACTTGCGGATGCTTCATAGATTGTTATATAGTGGGGCCGTTAATCATTGTTCTGTTTTCATCAGGTGGCTGTGATGACATCATTACAGCAGAATAGGGAAGTTGGTGCGAGTCCAACGCAGTCGCGCTACTGTAACTGGTATGCGGTTCCCATCTCGCATGATGCCACTGCTTTTATTAGAAGCAGAAGGAGCGGGAAGGCAAGGAAACTGTCAGCAAGCCAGAAGCCAGGAGACCTGCCTGATGAAGTTATGCTCTGATCCTTCGCGTTATAAGGGGCGAGCTGCCGAGGCACAACATCTTTTTCTGTCTCTGGTTGATCTCCATTGCGCGTAAGGTGACGTTATCATTCTGTGGAGGTTATCCAGATGCGCACCTGTCGGCATAAGGTCGTCACCACTTCCCACCTCTTGATCGCGCTGCTTGCCTGTCTTTTGTGCTTAGCAGCGTGTGGCGGAACTGGCAACGGGACGACAACAACTGCTACTACAACGACCACCAGCACGACCCCGACGCCTGTCCAGACGCCAGTGGTTGATGCTTATGGCACCCCTATCACCTATCCCAAAAGTGCGCCACAAAAAATTGTCTCGCTGGTGCCAAGTATGAGCGAGATCCTGGGGGCGCTCAATCTACAAGATCGGGTTGTGGGCGTTGATTACTACACCAATTACCCGGCAGCGCTGGCGAAGAAGCAAAAGATCTCCGATACTGGCGGCAAGTATAATGTTGAGCAGATTGTGGCCCTCCATCCCGACCTCATCCTCAGCACTGGTGGCCTGACCAAGCAGTATGATAGCCAGTTTACGCAACTGGGCCTGCATGTCGTCGATCTGCCGTCTCCTGATATTGCGGGGACGTTGCAGCAAATCCAGCTTGTCGGTCAGCTTACCTTTACTCAGGAAGCCGCCAACGCGCTGACAAAGCAGATGCAGCAGCAGATTGATACCGTGAAGGCGAAGGTCGCGGGGGCGAGTGCGCCAAAGGTGCTAATGGAGGTCGATGATAGCACGCCCGGTAAGCCCTATGTCTTTGGCGGTGGCTCCTTTGGTGATGAGCTGCTGCAATATGCCAACGCAACTAATATTTTTCATGCCAACACCTCCGGTGGCGGCTATCCCCAGGTAACTGACGAGGCCGCTATCTCCGCAAATCCTCAATTTGTAATCCTCACGGAAGACCCGAAATATGGTGGCGATGCAGCCCAGGTCTATAAGCGTTCAAATTGGGGCAGTATTGATGCCGTCAAGAACCACAAGGTCTATCACATCAATACTGATATCATGCAGCGGGCCGGTCCGCGTATTGTGCAAGGATTGCAATGTGTCGCTCAGGTCGTCCATCCCGATAAGTTTTCCGATCCCATCCCTGCATATTGTCAGGTGGCGTCCTGAGAGATGGGGGAATTGCGTCATATACGCGGGAAGGGGCGTGCGGTTGGCATGGCGTTGTTGCTGGCATTCGCATTTGATCTATGGGGCGAGCCTCCGGCAAGCTGGCACCCCGTCATCTGGTTCGGCACGCTGATTCGCTGGCTGGAGCGATTTGCGCCGCGTGGCCGCCTGTCGCAACTCCTCTATGGGGCAGCTATGCCAGTTATCGCCGCTCCGCTGGTCTGCGCTCCCGCTCTGCTGATCCAGCGACTGGCTGTCCAAGCTCGTGCGACTTGCAACAATGCGTTCTGTGGCGACCTGTTCTATGCGCTGCTAGAGGGAGGGGCGCTCAAGCCGTTCTTTGCATTGCGTATGCTAGCGGAGGCGGGCCGGGCGGTACGGTTGCCGCTGGAACGGCACAATTTGCCAGCGGCTCGGCAGGCGTTGCAAAGTCTGGTGAGCCGCGACAGGTCGCAATTATCGGTGGAGCTGGCAGCGGCGGCGGCTATCGAATCGTTGGCAGAAAACCTGAGCGATTCGGTCGTCGCGCCGCTGCTGTATTACGCGCTGTTTGGTTTGCCGGGGGCCGCGCTCTACCGCCTCTGCAATACCTTTGACTCGATGATTGGCTATCGCGGTCGCTATGAATATCTTGGCAAAGCAGCGGCCCGGCTCGATGACCTCTTAAACTGGCTCCCGTCGCGCCTGAGCGCTCTGCTCATCATTGGTTGCGCCCCATTGTTTGGTGGCGATCGGCGTCGTGCATGGCGCATCTGGCGACGTGATGCCCGGAAAACCGCCAGCCCCAACGCGGGACAGCCAATGGCGGCGATGGCCGGAGCTATTGGCATACAATTGGAAAAGGTTGGACACTACCAGCTCGGCGACGCTGAGAGGTCACCAACTCCTGGCGATATCAGGAAGGCAGAGCTGATGGTCTGGCGCGTGGGTCTGCTGGCTCTATTGCTGGCAATGGTTGTTCGTATCATTGGGAGCTATCGTGATGACTGATCGACACAATACAGAGCAGAGAGTGGTACATGGAGCCATCGATTACGGCGAACTGGCACGCCTGGGGCTGCATCCCTCTGAGGTCCTCGATTTTAGCGTCAATAGCAATCCCTACGGTCCCTCACCATCTGTCTATGAAGCGCTTGCTCAGGTTGTGCTGGATCGCTACCCGGACCGCGATTGTTTGCAGTTGCGTCGAGCTATTTTAGAGTATGAACTGGCAGATGTTGATCTACCAGCTTCGTCTCTGCTGTGCGGCAATGGCAGCAGCGAACTGATCTGGGCCGTTGCTCGTGCCTTTCTTGCCCCAGGTAAAAAAGCTATGATCGTTGCGCCCACATTTGGTGAATATCACGCTGCTTCTCTGGCGGTTGGGGCGACGATCAGTGAGTTTCGGACCGAAGAAACACAACAATTTCAACCTGATCTGAGCGAACTGCAAGCACGTATTGTGAGGGAGCAGCCCGCTGTGGTCTGGCTCTGCAATCCCAACAATCCAACCGGCATCTGGATGGAACAGGAGCAGCTTGCTCAGGTGTTTCAGACATGTTCCAACGTTGGAATATGTCTGATCGTTGACGAATCTTACTGGCGTTTCGTCGCTCCTCCGGTTTCCTGTACCGCTGTGGCATTGCTGCAAGAAGCTGCCAATGAGCATCTGTTGGTGGTACGCTCACTCACCAAAGATTTTGCGCTGGCAAGTGTGCGGTTGGGCTATATCGTCGGTTCGCCACAACGGATCAAGCTGGTGCAGAGGCAGTTGCCATCATGGAACGTCAACGGGCTGGCTCAGGCGGCTGGCGTGGCGGCGCTGGCTGATCGCACGCATCTCGCAACCACACTATCAGCCCTTGCCGTTGAGCGCGAGGCATTTTTCGCGGCTTTACAGAAGGCTGGTCTGCACGTCTTGCCTTCGCATACACACTTTTGTCTGATTGATGTAGGAGATGCTCAATATGTCCGACAGGAGTTGTTAATGCGGCGGCTGCTGGTGCGGGATTGTAGCTCGTTTTGCCTGCCTCACTATATTCGTGTTGCCACCCGACCCGCTCATGAGTGGAGACAACTGGTGCAGGCGTTACGGGAGGTTGTGCAATCATGACGAAACTGGCAAAGACGTTGATGGTGCAGGGAACGGCCTCGACAGTTGGCAAAAGCACGCTGGTCGCCGGTCTTTGCCGCATTTTTGCGCGGGAGGGCTGGTGCGTTGCACCGTTCAAAGCGCAAAATATGGCGCTCAATTCGTGGGTGACACGCAGCGGCGGCGAGATTGGCCGCGCCCAGGTGGTCC